>JAYTWA010000134.1:0-8478 GCA_043743675.1 Sphingomonadales bacterium | reverse complement strand
GCTGCCGCACGCTTGCAGACCGCAACGAACGAATAAACGCTGATATTCATTGTCATCAGGAAATTATCAAGGCTGGTGTCGCAATAACGCCCGCGGAGTTCATTCTTGTCCGAAAAACCGATGGCGTGAACCACAAAATCAATCGTCGGCCAGCGCGCTGCCAAGGTTGCAAACGCCTTGTCAAGGTCGGCCATGTCGGCAACATCACAATCGATCAGGAAATCACTGCCGAGGCTTTCAGCGAGAGGCCGCACCCGCTTTTCGAGTGCTTCGCCTTGATAACTGAACGCAAGCTCCGCGCCCGCTTCGCTTAGTTTTTGCGCAATCCCCCATGCAAGGCTGCGTTCATTGGCGAGGCCCATGATCAGCCCGCGTTTGCCCGCCATCAAGCCCGTCATTCAACTCTCCGTCACATCACTGTCATGCGCCTTTACGCGCTTCGGGACAGGTTCCGCCAGTGCCGCGTTCAAATGCGCGCCGATGACGATCCCCAGCCCGATAAACCAGAAAAAGATCAAAGCAACGATAACGCCCGCCAATCCACCATAAGTCAGCGCATAATTGCTGAACCGCGATATGGCGAGGGGCAGCAATGTCAGCGCCCCATACCACCACAGCGCAATGAAAAGTGCGCCGGGCCATTTCGGATATTTGCCAAAGCGATAGCGGCTGGGCGTCAGCGACCAGATCAACAAATAAAGCGCAAACCAGATGACCAAAAGCGGAATGAGTTTTGACACGCTGATCCACCCTGCAGCGCCATCAGCAAAGGGGACTAGTCTATATATAAATTGCTCAGCCGCCGTTAGAAAAACCTGTGCTGAAAATGCCAGCATGACAAGCACGACTGACGCGATGATAATCGCCATCGATGTGAGCCGATATTGCCAGAACGGATTGGAAAACGGCGTTCCATAGGCGCGACGGAGGATGTCGCGGATTGTTTCGATAAAACTTCCCACAGTCCACAGGCCAATAATCGCACCGAGCCAGAGCAGCGCCCCAGTGCGCGCATTCAAAACATCGTAAATCGGCTTTTCGAGAAGTGTCTGCACGACCGGTGGCATGGTTTTCAGGAAGGATGCAACGGCGCGCATCGTGTCGGCGCCGCGCCCAAACAGGCTGGCGAGCGCCGCTGTTACAATAAAAAACGGAAACAGTGTCAGCAGTGTAAGGTAAGCAAGGTTTCCGGCGTGGATAAACCCGTCCTTGAAAACACCGATAATGACGCGGTGAACGACTTCGAAAACGGCTGATCCGGGGCCAAGCTGATCAAGCGCTCGTCCAATTGGATTTTTGCGACGTTCCTCGGGCGATATGGGAGAAACATCCTGCACTGGGACTAAACCCCCAGTTTTTCACGCGGGTTCCCAAGCGCATCGCGGTTTTCTTCGGCCCATGCCGTTAACGCGGCGTCATTAGTGGGCAGAGCAATTTCTATTGTCACCAGCTGATCGCCGCGCGTGCCGGTCTTGCCGGTGAACCCTTTCCCTTTCAGGCGCAGCGTCTGTCCCGATGATGACCCGGCGGGGATGTTGAGATTTACCGGACCATCGACCGTTGGCACCCGCACTGGGCCGCCGAGCACCGCCTCTGCAAGCGTCACCGGCAAATCGAGCCGCACCGCATCGCCATCACGCCGGTAAAAGGGGTGGCTGCCAATCTGGATAGTAATAATGGCATCACCCGGCCCTGCTGGCCCTGCTTCGCCTTTGCCACCCAGGCGCATTTGCGTGCCGTTCTCGACACCGTGGGGCAGTTTCAGGTCAATGGTTTTGCCGTCGCTCAGCGTAATTCGTTGTGGTCGGCCAGCGGCAGCGTCTTCGAAGGAGACGGCCATGCGATAGGCCGCATTTGCGCCCTTGGCAGGCGGTGCAGCGCGACCCCCGAACCCGCCACCACGGCTGCGGCCACCAAACAGCCCTTCGAAAATATCGCCGAAATCGGCGCCCCCGCCGTTCTGCTGAAACCCACCGCCACCGCCACCACCAAAACCGAATGGGGCGGCTGGATTGCCATCCCCGTCCAGTTCGCCGCGATCAAAGCGCGCGCGCTTGTCCTTGTCCGACAGCAAATCATAAGCCGCTGTTACGCGTGAAAAGCGTTCGGAAGCCGTTTTGTCTTTGTTTGTGTCGGGATGCAGTTCTTTTGCGAGCTTGCGATACGCTTTTTTGACGTCCGCCTCGCTTGCACCACGTGCCACGCCAAGAGTCGTATAAGGGTCGCTTGCTGCCATGCGATGTCAGTTATGGGCTGGGGCGATTTCATGCAATGGTTCAACATCAACCGATACTTTCATCGTGCGCGCGCCTGACCCTAAGAAAATACCATCAATCGGGGCAATTTCGGAATAATCGCGGCCGATGGCGGTCACGATATGGTCGCCCGCCATCCATATGCCATTCGTTGGGTCAACGCCGACCCAGCCGCGTGTCGGCCCGCACCACAGTAAAACCCATGCGTGCGTTGCATCGGCACCCACAAGCCGGGCCTGTCCCGGCGGTGGGATCGTGCGCAAATATCCTGAAACATAAGCGGCGGGGAGTCCCGCAGAGCGCAGGCCCGAAATCATGATCTGGGCAAAGTCCTGACAAACACCGCCGCGTTTGGAAAAGGCTTCGGATGGCGGCGTGTCTGTTTTGGTGGCGTCGGTATTAAATTCGAAATCACGCTGGATGCGACAGGCCAAATCGATAGCGGCATCAAGCGCACCACGTGAAGGGTCGAGGCTTTGCGCGCAATAATCGGCAATCGTGGGATCAAGTTCGATCATTGGCGATGGGAATAGATAATTGGCGGGGGACGCGGCGGAAACGTCACGGCTCTCTCTGGCAAGGCGCGCGACAGTGGTGAGATCGGGGTCGTCGGCGCGGACGTCTGGAATGTCGCGGTCCACATCGACGACCGCGTGGCTGACAATGCGTAAGTCCGTCACGGCATCGGGGATCACCAGCCGTGTAACATTGGCAAGCGAGGCATCGGCGCGACCGAACGAAAATTCGCCTGACGGGATGGTAGCAAGGCTGTGGTCGATCAATGTCTGCCCCGACCAGATGATCGGCTTCAGCCGCAAATTACAGCGGGCAAAACGCACAGGCACAGCATAAGTGAACTGCGTTTCGTGAATGATGCGGTATTTCACGCCGCACACCTCATGCCAGTGTCAGGCCTTGTGCGCGTAAGGGTTCGCCCCCGCGCAGGAAGAAGCGTTTGGCAATCGCATCCGAGATTGCAAGCAACCGGTTTTCGAGGCTTTGGACCGCATGATCGCCAAGCGTCACGGCCGATAATGTCGCGAGTTGCGCAACGAGCGCATTGGCGAGCTGCTGTTGTTCCTCTGCCATGCCGTCGTCCGACAAGCGCGGCAGTACAGCCAAATGCGCGGCGATGGATTCGACCTGAAACGCGAGGCTGCGTGGATTGCTGGTATCGAGCGCGATCAGGTCGCGGACGGCAATCGGCGCAAGCCCCGTGGGATAGCGTTGCCTATACCCAATCGCGCTGTTGCTCAGTTCAAGCAGCGCCGAGAGGTCGTCAGCGCTGACGGCATCACCGCCGAGGGCACGCAGCAACCGGCAAACCGTAATCGCGCGCTCGATGCGTCGCCCGAGATCGAGAAAACGCCAGCCCGCCGTTCGCCCCATATTCTCCGCAGACAATCCGGCGAGCGCGGCAAAACGCTCGTGAAGCTGGGCCGCGCGTGTCGATAAGCCATCGCGCGTCGGAAACGGTGCATCAAGCAAACGCCAGACGTCGGTAGCAAGGCGCTCGCGCGATCCTTCGCCGATGGCGCGGGCGTTGCGCAGGATGCTGCGGACGCTCGACATTTCCTTGGCATCGTCCATCGCGGCGCGGGCCAGCGCTATGATGTCAGCGTCGCGGGCGCGCGCGCAGTTGGCGGCGGCTCCGGAAGCGGCAAGCAATCCACCGAGTTTGGCGATCGTATCCGTCGCGAGTGGTGCGCCGCCGTCAACATCGATTGACCCGCCAATCGCTGCGCGGACCAGGCCGAGGACCGCTTCAGCCCGTTCCAAATAGCGCCCCAGCCAGAACAAATTATCGGCAACGCGACTGGGCAACGTGCCAGGATTACGGCGGATGATGACTTTTTCCGCCGCCGGCATCAGTGTGATGGGTGTCACCGGCTTTTCGTTGACGATGCAAACATCTGCTGAAAATGCACCTTCACCGATGAGAGCAGCGCGCACGTCGAGATGTTCGCCGATGCGCGCAAAACCGCCGGGCATCACACTCCAGTGTCCCTGTGCATCGCGCGCAGCAAAGACACGGAGGAGGAAGGGGCGGGGTTCAAGGCCGTTTGTGCCGACCGTGGGCAGGGTTGAGAGCCGAACAAGCTCCTGCCCAACATAATCAATCCCGCGCTTTTCTAGATCAGCCATCAAAGTCGCGCGCGCCAGTGGATCGAGATCGACGCCGATGATCGGCCCATATGGCAATCCTTTCGGGTTCGGCGGGAAGGCCGGACTGATCAGCATATTGTCGAGACTAGCGATGACGTTGTCTCGCTCGCTGTCCTGCCCGCACCACCACGTCGCAATATTGGGCATCCGCAAGTCTTCGCCAGTCAACCGCATCGACAAACGCGGAAGGAATGCAGCGAACGCAGGCGATTCGAGAACACCTGCGCCGGGCGCATTGGCGATGACGACATTACCCGCGCCCATTGCATCGATCAGTCCCGGAACACCGATCCGTGACCGAGAATCAAACGCAAGCGGATCAATCAGCCGCGGATCAATCCGCCGCCACAATGCATCGACACGCTTCATCCCCTCGATTGTGCGCAGGTAAAGATGGTCGTCATGCACGGCCAAATCTTCGCCTTCGACCAGCAGCATCCCGAGATAGCGCGCGAGATGCGCCTGTTCGGCATAGCTCTGGTTGAAACGTCCCGGTGTCAAAATGCCTATGCGCGGATCTGCGCGGCGTGAGGAGGCGGCAATCCCGGCACGCACATCAGCAAAAAAAGGCGCCAGCCGCTCGATATTCAGCCGCGCCTGCAAACCCGGCAATACACGCGACATCGCCAGCCGATTTTCCAGCGCATAGCCCGCACCCGTTGGCGTCCGCGTATGATCGGCAAGAACACGCCATTCGCCATTGGGTCCGCGCCCGATGTCGGCCGCATAGAAATGAAGCTGGTGCCCGCCGGGCGGTTGAAGGCCAACCATCGGACGCAGGAAATGGGGGCTGCCGTTAAGCAAGGCGGCCGGAAGCAATCCGCTACCCATAAGCCGCTGCGCGCCGTAAATATCCTCGAGCAGCACTTCCATTAGTGTCGCGCGTTGCGTGACCGCGTCGGCGATGCCCGCCCATTCGCGTGCATCGATCATCAATGGGATCGGCGACAGCGGCCATTTGCGCTCGTCACTGTCCCCCGGCATCCGGAAACCGGTGCCGATCTCGTCGGCCTGCCGCTGTATGCGTGCGCGGGCTTGGTTGAGGTCACCACCGCTGGCCATCGCGACCTCGTCGGCCATCGCCGCCCACATGCCGCGATTGGTGGTTTCACGGACAACATCACCCTTCGCGACCTGTGCGCCATAGGCGTCAAGCCACGCTGCACCGCTGAACGCAGGCAATTCTGGTGCAGGGCTAGCCAAATATGGCTCGCATGATGTTACCCCTTCGTTGTTACCTGCATAACACCATTACGGTGTTGCGATGCAACAATTGAGCAACGCGAGGTTTTATTTATCGGGATGACGCTCTAGGACTTTAGTATGATTATAGATCCCATTGCTCGCTTTTCTGAATGGCTCACCGAAGCCGAAGCGTCCGAACCCAATGACCCCAATGCGGTGGCTCTGGCGACAGTAAACGCAGCGGGGCAGCCGGCCGTCCGAATGGTGCTGCTCAAAGGGCTGAGCGATGCCGGTTTTGTATTTTACACGAACCAGCAGAGCCGCAAGGCTGATGATCTTGCTGCCAATGCTCGGGCGGGGTTGTTGTTTCACTGGAAGACATTGCGGCGGCAAGTGCGCGTCGAAGGGGCGGTGTCGATTGTCAGCGAGATCGAAGCTAATGCCTATTTCGCCACGCGTGGACGAATTTCAAAGCTCGGGGCATGGGCGTCGGATCAGTCGAGGCCTTTGCCCGACCGCACGATGCTTGACGAAAAGCTCGCTGAAGTAACTGCGCGGTTTGAAGGCGCTGACGTTCCCCGCCCGCCGCATTGGTCGGGATACTGCGTCGCGCCCACAAAAATCGAATTCTGGTGGGATGGCGAACACCGGCTTCACAACAGGGAACTTTTTGTTCGCGAAAACAACGGTTGGACAACCAGTCTGATGTATCCATGAGCGGCGCACATCATCATCATCATGAACGGCATCATCACGCGCGCTCGTCGCTGACCACACGGGCGGCACTTGCGAGCATTTCAATGGCGTTGTTCTTGCTGGGATTGAAAGCGTATGCCGCGCTTCAGACCGGATCGGTCGCGATGCTTGGCTCGCTTGCGGATACCGGGCTTGATCTGCTTGCTTCACTGGTCACACTTTACGGCGTTCGTTTCGCCGCGCAGCCCGCCGACAGCGAGCATCGGTTCGGCCATGGCAAGGCCGAAGCATTGGCAGCGCTGTTCCAAGTCGTTGTCATTGCGCTATCGGCGCTTGCGATCCTGTATCGTGCGATTGAGCGGATGGTGCGCGGCGAAGTCACGGCTCATGCCGAATATGGCATCGGCGTGTCGGTCATCGCGATCATCGCGACCGTTGCGCTGCTCGCCTATCAGCGCTTCGTGATCGCGCGCACGGGGTCGGTCGCGATCCATGCCGATCATGTTCATTATCAGTCGGACGTCTTGCTCAATATCGCAGTCATTGCGGCGCTCGCGCTCGATCAATACGCCGGGATCGGATGGGCGGACCCTGCATTCGGCGTGGCGATTGCGTTGTTCCTTTTTGTTGGTGCTTGGCGGGCATCGATACAAGCGATTGACCAGTTGATGGACCGTGAATGGCCTGCCGAGAAACGCCAGCGTTTTCTCGAAGTCGCAGCGCGTCACCCTGAACTTGCTGGCATTCATGATCTGCGCACACGGACCAGCGGGACGCAGGATTTCGTGCAGTTTCACGTATGGATGGACCCCGAGATGACCGTTGCCGAAGCGCATCGCGTCATGGACGAGGTCGAGGACAAGCTCGCACATGAATTTCCCGCGACCGAAATCCTTATTCATATCGATCCGGAAGGACAGATAGACAAGGAAGGGGTGTTGCCAAGCCACCTCGCCGAGGAAGCGACCCGATGAAAATCCCGTTTGCCCAGATTGATGCGTTTGCTGACAAGCCTTTTAGCGGTAATCCTGCAGGCGTCATGCCGCTTGACGTATGGCTTGCTGATGATGTGCTGCAAGCGATTGCGCAGGAAAACAACCTCCCCGAAACGGCATTCATCGTGCCCGATGTTACTGGTGCGGCGGATTATGAACTGCGGTGGCATACCCCTGCGGCAGAGGTCGCGCTTTGCGGCCACGCGACGCTGGCAAGCGGGCATTATGTACTGGGCGCTGATCCGGCACGCCAGCGCGTCACGTTTCGTACGCGTAAGTCGGGGATATTGACCGTTGTTCGCGCGCTGGAAGGTTATGAACTCGACCTGCCTGCGTGGATTTCCGCGCCAAAAACGTTGCCCGAACTCATCGTCGCGCTCGGTGTCGCCACACCCGTTGCGACATTGTGGCACGGCAGCGGCTATGCGCTGATCGTCGTCGAGAACGAGGGCATTGTGCGTAATCTGCGACCCGATCTTCACGCACTTATGGCGCTCGGTCCGATTGTTGCGATTGTCAGCGCGCCGGGTAAGGAGGTCGATTTTGTGAGCCGGGTCTTTACGCCCTATTTCGACATTCCGGAGGACCCGGTGACAGGCTCGGCGCACGCGCTGATGACGCCGTATTGGTCGGGTCGACTGGGCCGAAGTGACTTGACTGCCTATCAGGCCAGTGCGCGCGGCGGGCATGTCGGTTGTCGGCATGCCGGGGATCGCGTTTACTTGACGGGGCAGTGCATAACCGTGATCGAAGGCGAGTTCAGGCTGTAGATTGAGACGGTCGAAAAATGTTTTGGACCGTCATATTATCGTCCTTGACGCCGAACCGTGCATCCGCGCATTAAGAACATCTATGATACACCGCACAACTTTAACCGCTGTCGCGGTTCTCTTCGCCCTTACCGCCTGTCAGCAGGAAACCATCGTCGCCGGTCGTAAAGACGACATGGCCGAAGAACTAGCGAAAGCGCCAAAGGTTGTGTTGCCGCCCGCGCTTAAATCGACCAAGGCTTATCGATGTAAGGATGGTGGATTGATTTATGTCGATCTGTTCCAGGGCGACAAAATGGCCAACCTGCGCAGCAGCGAAAACGGCCCTGCGACAAAGCTTGAAGCACCCGAAGCCGGGCAGCCTATGGTGGGTGAAGGCTATTCGATGACAGTGTCGGGCACGGGCATCAC
>JAYTWA010000133.1:0-13561 GCA_043743675.1 Sphingomonadales bacterium | reverse complement strand
CTGCCGCGCCAATCCCGCGCGCACGGCCCACATCTTCCCACGGGCCGCGGCGTTTTGTTGTGATATATTTGCCCTGCCAGACGATTTCTTCCGGCACGTCGCTCAAAGCTCGATCACTCGATCCGGCAATTCATTTTTGTCGCCGGCATCGCGCGGCAAATGCTGGCCGAGGATCACACCGACCTTTTCGACTGCCGCGATCATGCCTTCGGTCACACGACCTGACGCCACATGTTCGATCATCGCGGCCATCGCGTCACCCCATTCGGTGTCGGCAACGCGGGTGTAGATGGCTTCGTCGGCGACAATCTCGGCCATATGCTCACCCATCGACAGGTAAATGAGAATACCAGTCCGCCCCGTCGTCCGCTTTTCGGTGCCGACTTTGAACAGGTCAATCGCGCGCCGCCGTACCCGCCGCCGCCGCGTTCCCTTTGGCGTCAGCGCAAGCCTGAGTGGCATATACGCCATGGTGTAACGCACGATCAGGAACACCAGCGCCATCAGGAAGAAAATCAGGATATAAAGCGCAGGCATCTCGCGCTCGCCCCACCCGCTTGTCACCATATGCAGAAGCGCATCGGGCCACGCCGGAAATGCTGCGAACAGGATCGGCACGAGCAACATCGCAAGGATTGCGTAGTGCAGCCCGACATCATGATAAGCATCCGAGCGATCCGCGATGATCGTGACGATCTCGCCCGCGGTATCGGCCTCTGCCGCGCGGACCGCCTCACCGATTTTGCAGCGTTCATCAACGTGCATCACCATCCCCCCGACGCGCCGCCGCCGCCGAACGATCCACCGCCGCCCGAAAAGCCGCCGCCTCCGCCGCCACCAAATCCGCCGCCACCACCCCAGCCGCCACCGTCATTATCGCGACTGTTTGCGGCGGCATTGATCGCCGACCACAGGATGACTTCGCCAATTCCGCTGCCGCCACCACGCCGGTGCCGTCGTCCGCCCAGACCGCGCAGCAGGGGGAGGAGGATGAACAGAAAAATGAAAATCCAAAAGATGAGGCCGCCTGGGATGCCACCACTGTCGGATTGCCGCGCTTGCGCAGATGCAGCGCGCGCGGCGGCTTCTTCGGGCGGCAACTGGATTTGTTTGATGATCTCGTCGACACCCGCGTCAATACCACCGGGATAATCGCCACTCTTGAACCTCGGGATCATCAGTGAATTTATGATAACGCTCGAATACGCATCAGTCAGAATCGGTTCGAGACCATAGCCCACTTCGATCCGTGTGCGCCGTTCATTGGGCGCGACGATCAGGACAACGCCGTCATTTTTGGCGTCACTGCCAATCCCCCACGCACGGCCCAGCCGGTATCCATAATCGGATATGTCATAGCCTTCGAGAGTAGGGATCGTCGCCACCGCAACCTGCCGCCTCGTAGTGGTCTGCACGCCCTTCAGCTTGGCGTTGAGTGCCGCTTCCTGCGCCGGATCAAGCAGGTTTGCCGCGTCAACGACGGGCTCGCCCGCAAGCTTGGGGAAAGCAGGGTCAGCATGCGCGGGAAGCGCGCAGCACATTAGGAGGAACGCTAAAAGCCTCCAAATACCGTTCGCGCTGAACTTGTCGAAGCGCTGCACTTTCTCGGTCACCTCACTGGTCAAAAGGACAGGGCTTCGACAAGCTCAGCCCGAGCGGTTTTCGTGCGAGAACCTCTAAAACTTTACCGTCGGCGCGCGGTCCGCATTGGGCGCGGTCGCGGTGTAAGTCGTCATCGGCTTCGACCCGTAAAAAATCTTCGCGCCAATCGCGTCGGGAAAAGTGCGGATCGTGGTGTTATAGCTTTGCACCGCTTCGTTGTAATCCTTGACCGATACATTGATGCGATTCTCGGTCCCTTCCAGCTGCGATTGCAGCGCCAGGAAGTTGGCATTTGACGTCAGCTGTGGATAGGCCTCCGTAATGTTCCGAATATTGACGAGCGCCGCCGTAACCGCGCCTTGGGCTTCTTGAAACGCCTTGACCTTTGCAGGATCGGTCAGATCAGCAGGCGCAAGCGGCGTCGCAGTTGCTTTTGCACGCGCTTCGGTCACTTGCGTCAGCACGGTTGATTCCTGCTTGGCAAAGCCCTTCACCGTTTCGACCAGATTGGGGATCAGGTCTGCACGTCGTTGATAATCGGCCTGAACATTCGCCCATTTCGCTTTCGCATTTTCCTCTGCCGTCGGAATCGAGTTTATGCCGCAACCGCTAAGCGACACAGCAGCAAGAGGGACGAGCAAGGCGAGACGACGGTCGAACGGCATGAGCTATCTCCAACTTTATTGTTCTACAGGCCTAATACACGACTCATTGTAAAAGGTGCAATTCGTTTTGCACGACCGCTCCGCGCGGGGTTGCAATCGAGTGCAGCCCTGCCATTGTAAAGAAGTAGTTAACGAGGAATAGGGGTTCGCTATGAGTATTGCATCAGAATTTAAGGCTTTCATCAACAAGGGTAATGTCCTCGATCTCGCGGTCGGTGTCATTATTGGCGCTGCATTCGGCAAAATCGTCACCGCGCTCACGGAAGATTTCATCACGCCAATCCTGTCGATCCTGACCGGCGGCATCAACTTCAACAATATGTATACAGCGATTGGCAATGTGCCCGCCGGAACACCCGAAACGCTGGCCGGCATGAACGCCGCTGGTGTGCCCGTGTTCGCTTACGGGCACTTCATCACTGAAGTGATCAATTTCCTGATTTTGGCCTTCGTTATCTTCATGATTGTGCGCACGGCAAACAAGGCACTTGCCCGTAATGTCGATGACGCGACGCCAGAAGATATTCTGCTCCTTCGCGAAATCCGCGATGGCCTGAAGAAGTAACGGCAGAAATAATTTAAGCCGCAGATAAATCCTCGGCGGTCGCGCTCGCAAGGCTCGTTCCGTCGAGGATCCGCGCGGTATCATCGCGCACAATCATCATCGCCCGCCGGATCGCACAGTTCGCTTCGCTACGGCAATCCTTACAGCGTTTATACGCTGTCCGGCTGACGCAGGGCACCAGCGCCAGTGGCCCTTCGATCGTGCGGATAATATCCCCGAACGAAATCAGGTGCGCCGCCCGCGCCAAATGAAAACCGCCTGATTTGCCGCGCGTTGAAACCACAAACCCGGCATTGCGCAATTCGCCCAGGATGATCTCAAGAAACTTGCGCGGAATTTGCGCCTCATCGGCAATACGGCTCATCGGAACCGGGGGCTGTCCGGCGGCTTCACTGGCCAGAACAAGCATCGCACGCAATGCATAACGCGATCGTTGGGTTAACATCACATTGCCTTAACGCCTTGCTCCTGAACGGCAAGTTGCATCCGCCCTTTTAATTAACCCCGTGTGCCCTATATTGGCACTGCCGGATTCGTTCGGAGATGGTGATGAATGATGTCGTGTCATAGACACAGCGGACCCGGGGGCGGTACCCGGCGGCTCCACCAAAATTCCCGTTTCGACGGGGATCCTGACGGGGCCGAACTAGGATCGACGTGTGTTGAAAAGCGGTATTTTTGCCAGGCCTGAATGCGCCTTAAAACCGTTCAAAACCAATAGGTGCCAACGATAACGAGGCCCTCGCGATTGCTGCATAACGAAGTCCTCACGGATGAAGTTATAAAGCCTTAGCGCGGTTCGGACCACACCGGGCAACAGAAGTGGAAACCAGCGGCTCGGAGGTGCCGGGCAACAGAAACCTCCACCTTCTGCTTCGGTTAATGTACGCATTTTTCATATTGCATCGCAGCATAATCCATGATCACTTGCCGTTAAGGTTGCGCTAACCAAAAAGGCGCATGTCTGTGTGTCTTGGACGAAAGGGCGGGCGTATGGGTATCACAGCACGGGGCGCGGACGGCGCAGCAACACTTTCCGAAATGAAGGAATTCGCGAGCTTTCCGTCGTCAACGCAACGCTATATCCGCCGCTCGCTCGATGTTGGCCTCCAGCGCGCGGACGCGCTCGACATCTGGTCGCGGGACTTGATTGAATCTGCTAGCATCAAGGCGCAAGCCAAACTTTATGCCCGGCTAGAAGCCCTGCGTGAAATCGTGCCTGAAGATTCCGGGCTGGACCGCGTCGAACCGTTTATGGCGCCACTCGTTACAATGAGTGCGTTCGATCTTGGTCAGGACCGCTTGCCGAGCTTTGGTGCTTACCGTTTCCTGTATGAACGCCTGATCGGAGCAACCGCGCGACCATGGCTGCCCGGCGCTTTCTGTGCCGCAGCGTCCTTGCCGCATCTTCACCCCGAACGCCGCCGTGCGCTGCTTCAATCAATCAGCGAAGCTGCGGCAACGGCACCGGGATGGTCAACGCGCGAACCGGCATTTTATCCCGAATGGGTTGAGAAAATCGAGCCTTGGGCGCTGCCAAATTAGGAGGGGCCGAACTACCCCCGCACTGCTGACGACATTAATTGCGCTGTTACCGGATAACCCCGTTTTTCTGGGATACATAAATAGCGCTCGCCGTCGCGCACTTCGAAATAGGGCACAATCTTTTCGGGTGCGATCACGGCGACTTCGGCCTGCATCGCATCAAACGACCCGAGCCTCGCCAAGCGTTCAAGATTACGGTGTGTCGGAAAAATAATCTGCACCTTGCCCGCTGCCGTATCGTCGAGAACGCTCTGCGCCGTGCCCCAGAACAGCCGGACATTCTCGGTCGCGTCCACGCTCGCGACCGCTGCATCCTCCGGCATCCGCGCCCCATAAAAAAGCGTATCAAAATTGCGCGTCTCGCGCATGTTCGGGCACCAGCGCGCAAAACAGGTGAGTTTCGACAGGTCGAGCCGCAGCCCCGCCGCCGCGATCACATCACCAAACACCATGCCATCGAGCAACTGCGCCCGCATTGTCGGCAGCATCGCGGCATTAGGCAAATGTTCGAACCCAACCGCAACCCCGGCTTCCTCGATTGTCTCGCGAATAGCCGCAATCCGCGCCGCGCCGTCATCGGGATCAAAATCGGGGAAATGCGTCGCCAGCAGACGATCGCCCGCATCAACCCGCCCGCCTGGAAAGACAATGGCCCCCGCCGCGAACGACATTGTTGCTGCGCGCTCGACAAACAGATGTTCTGCGGGTCCGCCCGTTTCGCGAAACAACACGAGCGTTGCCGCCGGAATAAACTTATCATTCATGCGCCCCGCCTAGCCGCAACATTGCGCGCGCGCAAAGGACATGGCAGCTTAGGCGTCATGGATCTTATCAGTCTTATCGGCACAGCCGCCAGCCTCAGCCTGTTATCGGGGTGGCGTGTTTATCTGTGCGTGCTGGCCACGGGCATTGCGATGCGCCTTGGCTTCATTGCGCTGCCTGAACATCTGGCTAGCCTGCAAGTCATGGCAAGCCCATGGGTGATCGGTGCCGCAGGCCTTGGCGTGGTCGCCGAATTTCTGGCTGACAAAGTCGCGTGGATCGATTCGCTGTGGGATGCCGTACACACGGCCATTCGCCCCGTGGGTGGCGCCCTGCTCGCGCTTGCCGTTGTCGATGCCAATGACCCGACCTGGCAAGTGGTCACACTATTGCTCGGCGGGGGCGCAGCGCTAATGGGACATGCGGCAAAAGCGGGATCGCGCGCAGTGGTCAACGCCAGTCCCGAACCCGTCAGCAACATCGTCGTGTCGACGGGCGAGGATGTTACCGCAACCGGGCTTGTTGTTGCCGCCATTGCCAGTCCGGTGCTGGCAATTATCATAGCGATTGGCGTGGCAGTGGGGTCCGTGGCGCTAATTGTGATGGTGCGGCGGCTGCTAAAACGACTGATGCCTGCCAACTAGCCGTCGAGCGACGCTCAAAATCGACACTTTGGAAATTTCACGCCAAGAACGCCAAGAGACCTGCCCTCTTGGCGTCATTGGCGTGAGCCTTTCAACAGCCGTATTTTAAGTGCGCAACGCGCTTTGTATCAGCTGTCCAAAATCGTCAGAACTTCAATCTCAACATAATGATATAGTGCCCGCTGCTCGGACGAAACCACGACCATATCCGCCACAAATTGCCCATCCATCGGCAGATCAATATCTGGCAGCGCATCAATCAGCACTGCGGACGCCTTGCAAACAAACGACAATTCATGCCGCATCCCCACAAATGTCGCGCTTGCCCAGTCGCGCGTTTTGGCGGCAACATTATCAAGCGGCCCAAGATAGTCGGTGAGCGCCGCCAACAGCGCGCGGTTTGCATGTCGGCTCATGCGCTTTTCTCCGCGATAAATGCGATGATCCGCTTTGCGACGCGCGGCCCGATTTCACGACCGCGCCGCATGTCATGAACCAGCCGTGGATCGCGCACCGCTTCGCGCCCGAACCGGGTGGCCGGCGTGCCCGATGCTTTCAAATAGGTTTCAATGATCTTTCGCAAATGTGCCATCCGACTCCTCCGATTCGCTAATAGGTTATTTCCTATTTCAAGAGCATTTTCCTACTTGTCTAGGTGTTTTCCTATTGCTATGTCGTTTTTATGGTTGATGCGCGCGATACCCTTGAGCGGCTTATGAATGATCGTGGCGACAGCAGTGTCGCACTCTCGCGATTGCTGGGTCGCAATGCTGCCTATGTGCAGCAGTTCATCAAACGCGGCGTGCCGCGCAAATTGGACGAGGAAGACCGGCGGACGCTCGCCCGCTATTATGGTGTGCCCGAAGCCGTTCTGGGTGGCCCCGTCGAAGTGCCCGCTGCCTCGACGATCCGCAAACGCAGCGGCCTGATCTCAATTCCGCAAATTGCGGTCAATGCCTCAGCAGGGCCAGGGGCGCTGCCCGATAGCGACCGTGTCGAAGCACGTTTCGGCTTTGATGCCGGTTGGCTAAGGCGGCTGACCGCAACCCCCGATATGGTGTCGGCCATCCGCGTCGAAGGCGATTCGATGATGCCGACGCTTTCCGATGGCGATGATATATTGGTGGATCGGGGCGATGCGGGCGACCGTCTGCGCGATGGGATTTACGTCATCCGCATTGATGACGCGCTGAATGTAAAACGCCTCGCCGTTAACCCTGCGGGGCGGAGTGTCGCGATCCACAGCGACAATGCTGCTTATCCCAGCTGGCCCGATGTTCCCGCCGCACGGGTTAATGTCATCGGCCGCGTGATCTGGGTCGGGCGCAAGGTTGTCTAATAATCCTTAGACACGCGCACTGTCGCGCTTTGCCGCCCGATGGTTGAAATCGTCGAGAGCAGCGACAGCCAGCGCGTCACCTGAAACTCGATGCGTGTCGCCGAATAGCCCTGCCCGTCGCTGATGACCTCAACATAGGTGCGGCGGGTGATGTATTTTCCCGCTGCAACCGCCGTCTTTGCACCCGTGCTCGCGTCCGCCGCTACAATGCGCAGGCGATCAAGACCGATGGCGCGGCGCACGGCATTGATCGGGTCCAGCCCCCCGCCGCCGCCGCGCAAGCTCGTTACGGCAGCCGCCAGTTGCAACGCCTCGGGCGCGGACAGGTTTGTGATAGACGTCCCGAACAATAGCCGCGAAAGCAGCTCGTCCTGCGGCAATGCGGGGACACTGTTGAACGTAATCTCTGGTTTCGATGCGGTACCAATCACCTTGATCGTCGCAGCAATCGACTGGATGCTCGCATTCGCCTGAATATCGAGAACAGGGTCGGGCGGCGATACGCCTTGAAAACGGATCGTGCCGCGATCAAGGTCAAACCGCCGTCCGGCAAATTCATAACCACCGCGCACTACATCCAGTCGCCCGGTTATGCGCATTTCATCAAGCGTTCCGCCAAGATTGATCGCACCTTCCCATTCACTATCGAGGCCAAGGCCCGTTACCGCTAACTGGTTTCGTGCCCTTGCTTTGATGTCCAAGCCCCAGCGCATTGGCGCGGCAGCAACGTCGGCGCGGTCAGCTGGCCGGTTGATCTCGCGGACTTTCAGACGCGGTACAGCAGCCGTCGCATTGGCCTGACCAAGGCGAAAAGCACTGCGCACGAGATCGACGTCGCCCGAGATCATCCCGGTGCCCCCGTCGGATCGGATGGTCAGGGGCCCCGTGACGGTCGCGGAAACATCATCACGCCGGATGATTTCAGCATTCGTCGCGTTGGCTGTGATGTCGATGCCGAAGCCATTTGCCGCCGCCAGATCAAATGCTGCGCGTCCCGCCAACGTCCCGCGCCCCGCCATCGCCGTGAAATTGTCGATGACCAGTTTCGATCCGCCAAAATTACCGCGTGCCTGAACACCCGTCAGCACGGTGCCGCTGACCGGGCTTTCAAGCCGTAGGTTCTGCGTGGCAAACGAACCGCGAATCTGGGGATTGCGCATTGTCCCGCTTACGTCCGCACCCACCGCAACTGGTCCGAACAGATCAAAACTTTCAACCCCAGTTAGCCGCCACAATGTATCGGCGGGACCGTTATACCGGACCTGCGCAAACAGTGGCGCGTTGGTGATCCGGCTGGTCAGATCACCACGGCCCAGTGGTGCCACGCGCATTTGTGCCCGGCCCACTGTCTGCCCGCCACTTGCCGCAACAGCGCGCAGCACAAGGCCATCGCCAGACAGAACCGCCGCAACACCGGCATCAACCGGCTTTGATGACAGGACCAGGCCCGACCGCGTCAGATTGCGGACGCGCAAATCGGCGCGGCCCGTGGGCGCGCTGCCGTCCGCAGGCTGGTTGAAACTCACGCTCCCACTGGCATAGCCGCCAAGGCCGAGCGTTGGACTTACGATGTCGAGAACCGTCAGCGGCATCGCGCTGACTGTGGCATCAAGCGCAGTCGCTGCGCCGCCGAAGCGCCCCGACACGCGCGCACTGCCCCCCGCAAAACTCAACGCCGTCTGAGCCAGAGACCAGTCAGCGCCATTGCGCGTCAGCACAGCAGGGGCATCAATCTTGATCGGGCGACGGTCGACGGTGCCCGAACCAACGATGCTGATCCGGTCGGGAGAGACTTGTGCCACGGTCTGCAAATCGAACGTCTGCCCGCGCGACCCGGCGAAAGCGGCACGAACCTCGCCCGCGCCATCGCGCAATTTTGCCGTCCCCATGAGCTTCGCCAGCGATACATTGCCATAGCGCAGCCCCTGTCCGTTTACTGTCGCATCAATCGTCGTACCACGCGGATCGAGCAGCATCACCGCATCAATTTGCCCACGCCGTGCCGCAATCATGGGCGGTCCGGCAAGTTTGGCATCACGCGCCGTCAGATGCGCTTCAAGGCGCTGGATACTATTCGGGACCTCGAAATCGAGCGTCCCGGAAATGCCACTACCGTTCAGCAGCATCCGCCCCGCCAGGCCACCCGATTGCGGGACGAGGCTGCCTGTCGCGCGCAACCCCGATGCATCAAGTGCCGTAATCTGGATTATGGCATTGCCGCTTTTAGGCAGCAGGATTGCACCATAACCGGCAAATGGACCGATCGTTGACGTCCCGGCCGCGCGCCACGCAAAACCCAGCGTTGTCGGATCAAGCGTCGCCCGCACATCGCGCAGGCCAAGCGAATCCATCGGTCGCGCAAGGATCAGGTCAATCTTTGGCCGATCAATCCGCCCGTCAAGTTTCAGCCGGATGGGGCCATATTGCGCCTGCCGCCCCGACCCTTCAAAGAAAAACGTCCCGTCGATGCGTCGATAACCATTACCCGTCAGCTGCAACTTCGGCGACCGCAACCGCAAACCGACAAAGCGGATGATCCCGTCGCCGCCGCGTTCCAACCCGGTTTCAATATAAGGCAATCCGCCCGTCAAACTGCTGAGGAAACTATTGTCCAGCCGCCGCACCCACGCCTCGCCCCGCCCGATAATGCGCGTGCCGACACCGTTTGGACCGGGTACAATTTTTAATGTAGACTTCACATCGACAATGCCGAGACCGGGGATCAGATACCGCCCCAATTGTCCTGCGAGTGCAATGTCATAGCGGCCATTGGTGAGATCAGCCAACACCGTGATCCGGCTCGTCAGCTTGTCGGATGCCAGCCGAAGATTCTCCCCAGTGATCAGCTTTGGCGTCACGTTCAAAACGCCCTCGACGGACAGATTACGAAGGATGCCGCCCGCAATATCACCAATGCCCGTCACCCGCGCCGCCGTCAGCCGCATAGGCACATTGACGGGCGATCCGCCCAGCCGCCCCTGCCCCGACGCGCGGACATTTTCAAACCCCGTCGCGTCGAACGCCGCACGGTCCGCCGTCAGCAGATAATCGAACCGCGCTGTCGCAAACGTCCCGTCGATCATGGTGCGAACCATCATGTTTCGCGCGGCCATATTGCCAAGCAGCGCATCGGGACGCAGCAAGCGTATATCGATGCGCATAGCTTCGAAGCTGCTGTTCCCTAGGTTGATGATCCCGTTTCCGCTCATCGCCAATGCGTCCGACGCCAGCGCCAGATGCGTGTCGAGGCGACGATTGCTCAGCATCGCATTGCCCTTCACGCGAACGACTGGCGCGGTCAGGCGCATCAGTTTGCCCTGTGTAATCAACGACGGTGCAATCTGGCCCTCGACATCATAACGCCCGCCGCGTGCCATCAGATCGAGCGAGATCACGCGCTTGCCCGACGCCGTTGCCGCCAGTGTCCCTTTCCAGTTCTGCCAAGACCCGTCGCCATCAATTTGCGCCGTCAAGGGGCGCGATGTCCCCAGCATCGCTCCGAACAATCCACCAGTTGGGGCATCAAGGGTGCCCGCAATGTCAAACTTGTTGCGATCCGGCTCGGCGTCGAGATTAAGCGCAAGCAAATCACCAGCCGTCGTCTTTACGTTGGCGACCACAACGGCACGACCGTCGCGAATGTCGGCCTTGGCATCCAGTTTTCCCGTGCGCGCTTTGCCCGCAACGGCGCTGCCAATCGTCAGACGGTCGATTGCCAGCCGTCCGATGTGAATGTCGAAATCTGGCAGGATCGCGCCCTTTTTACCAGAAGGCACGAGTTTGGGCAGTCGGCTAAGTGTTGCCGCGTCCGCCGTAAGGCTGGTTATGTCGAGCCGATTGTCGAGATAAGCGCGCGGGGTCCAGTCGAGATCGACTTCGGGACTTTCGAAAAACACACCCCCCGCATCCGACATGCGGAAATCGCGTATGTTCGCACGGTTCCAGATCGAACCATCAATCCGCCCGATCTTGAAACGCAAACCCGACGCGGGGCGCAGCGCTTCGATCCTGTCAATCAGGAAACGATGGCCGATGCTGCTGTCCGCGATCAAAAGCAACGCGCCCGCTGCAAGCGTCAGCGCAAGCAGGATGCCGCCGATCCATTTGAGCCACGTCAAAACGCCTGCCCCAGCGAGACTTGAACCGCCACAATCGATTCACCCGGACGGCGTCCAAGCGGCGTGCCAACGTCAATACGGATCGGGCCAAAGTTCGAATAATAGCGCAGGCCAACGCCCGCTCCCAGACGCATACCAGTCAATTTTGGGAAAGAACCGGAATAGATGTTTCCAGCATCGACGAACGGCACCACGCCAAAATTGCCGCCGAAAAACGGCAATCGCACGCGCGCCTCAAGCGAGAATTCGGCAAGGCTTTTGCCGCCAATCGGTTGATCGAGCACATTGCGCGGGCCGATTTCCTGATAGCCAAACCCGCGCACCGATCCGCCACCACCTGAATAGAAACGCCGCGACGGCGCAATATCTTCACGCCCTGCACCGACTGTGGTTCCCACACGCGCACGACCGGCAATGACGAGCCGGTCATTCACGGGATAATAGGCACTGCCGTCAAACTGAGCACGGACATAGCCAAAGACTTTGCCGGTTGCCGAAACTTCGGGAGAGACCCGACCCGACAAACGAAACCCCTTCGTGGGATCAAGCAGATTGTCGGACCCGTCGTAGCCCAGCGTCGCGGGCAGTGCACCGATGAAATAGGTCCGCCGCTGCGCGATCCCCGCTATCGCGACGAAATCCTTTTCATCCGAAGCGAGCAATTCAAAGCCTAAGCTATAGGTCCATTTTTTCTGCCAGATAATGTTCGTCTGCCGTTCAAGGTTCGCGGCAATTTCGAATGTGCTAGCATCATAAGCAGCACGTTTTTCACGACTGGCAATCATCGACGCATTCAGCACCTGGTCTCGCCGTCTGAAATTGCCCATTCGGAGCAGCGCGCCCAGCGATTGTTCGCGCGTTCCCGCGACGCCCCGGAACGTCACAGCTCCTTCGGGACGAATGAAGTTGCGGTGCTGCCAACTGCCCTCGATACGAAAGCCCTCACCCGTGCCATAACCGAGTTCACCGGCAATCGTGCGGACCGGCGCGGGATCAATCGTGGTCGCAATGTCAACTGTGCCCGCTGTCGCGCCTTCGACCGGTTCGAGCTTTACTGTCGAGATCAGGCCCGTTGCAATCAGTGCCCGCCGAAGGTCATCAATCTTGGCCTGGTCATAAAGTTCGCCGGGACGAAAACGCGCAATAATGCCAACGTGCCTGGCATCGAATGGTGCACGATCCCCAACCAACTTGATGGCGCCAATCCGCCGTTCGCCGCCCGATTCGACGTTCAGGTTCAGTGTCGCCACGCGCGTGTCATGGTCGATCACGATTTCTGGTTCGGCAACCTTGGCAAAGGGAAACCCCTCGCGCCCCAGTTTTTCCTTCAACGCCAGCTCGCCATCGATGACGGCATCGGCATTGACCGCGTCATCATTTTTCAAACCAAATGCGGCCTCGACTTCGGGCTTCGGCACACCAGCAATCTGAACATCACCAAATTTGTATAATGGCCCGGGCTCGACGGTCAGTGTGACTAGCAACTGCCCGTCGGCGGGTGTCACATCGGTTTCGATGTTCGCGTCATAATAGCCCTCTGCCCGCAATATGGTGTTGAGCAATTCGGCATCATCGCGGGCGCGCCGGTCAATCTGCGCAACGTTGGCGGGCTTGCCTTCGCCCTCTTTCAGGACAGAGAGTTCGTTGAAGCGCGTGCCCACAATTGGTGCGAGCGCATCAATACCCGCAATAACAAGTTTATAGCGCTGATCATCGGCAATATCGACCGTCCGCGGCGTGACCTCGATGGTCGGTGACACCGGATCGACCTTGTTCAGATCAGGCCATTCAACACCGAAATCAGGCAGGGGTGCCATCGGCGATTCAGGATCGAGCAGAGCAGTTTGCGCGTGCGCCGTCGATGCCAGCATCAGGACGGCCATCACAGCAACCGCCGACCGCCGCACATTTCGAAAACTCATGAACCCTCGCTAACGGCTTTAAGCCGCTGCGACCATAACTAATCGTTTAGTGGAGTGTTCCGTCAGCCTGCGGATGGGCAAGCGCAAGTATCATCCGCTCGATTTGCCGCCACCGGCAAAAGCTAATCACATTGCCGCGGTTGCGACTGGCGTCCGCACGAGCCGCGGCTTCAGATCCAGCGTCATCGCCGAACCGAGCCATCAACTCATGCGCATCTGTTACCGCCCCCCGGTCAGCAACAAATGGAAAATTACTCAACGCCAATGCTCCTGTGCCCTCGAAACATATTACAATTTACGTGCCAGTTTTGCGCTTTGGCCTCGGGCGCGGCTTACGATGATAAAGCCCCGGTTTACCAAGTGCCATGATGGGACAATGGTCCCGGCGCGGGACGGGGT
>JAYTWA010000132.1:0-3273 GCA_043743675.1 Sphingomonadales bacterium | reverse complement strand
TCAAGCCAAAGCGCGCCTGTTCAGCCATGTGCCGCCGCTCACCATGGACAGGGATCAGCATTTCAGGGCGTATCCATTTATACATCGCTGCCAGTTCAGGACGCCCGGGATGCCCCGAAACATGCACATGCGCTTGCTTCTCGGTGATCATGATCACGTTTTTCCGCGCCAAGGCATTCTGAATGCGGCCAATCGCAACTTCATTACCGGGAATCTGCTTTGATGAGAAGATGACCGTATCACCCTCGCCCATCTTGATCTGGTGCTGGTCAAAGGCAATCCGCGCGAGCGCCGCGCGCGCCTCGCCCTGCCCGCCCGTCGCAATGATCATGCTTTTGTGCGGCGGCAGGGTCATCGCGCTGTCGAAATCAACAGTATCCGGGAAATCCTTCAAATAACCATTGGCGCGCGCGGCGCCAATAATCCGGTCAAGCGAACGCCCCGCCACCGTCAGCACGCGCCCATTTGCTTTTGCGACTTGCCCCAATGTTGCGAGCCGCGCCGCGTTCGAAGCAAAACTCGTCACAACAACACGGCCTTTTGCGGCTGCGACTGCGCCCATCAGGCCATCACGGACGCTCCCCTCGGTGCCCGA
Organism: Sphingomonadales bacterium; assembly: GCA_043743675.1. Lineage (GTDB taxonomy): Bacteria > Pseudomonadota > Alphaproteobacteria > Sphingomonadales > Sphingomonadaceae > Sphingomonas_O. Next base: position 2,678 of record JAYTWA010000132.1, on the reverse strand, counting down.
CGCTTCAGAATTAAACGCATTGGTTGAATCACAAACCAGCGCGAGAATGCCGCTGTCACCAATCGCTGTCATCTCGGCGGGTGTCGCGTTTGTGCCCATCACCGGATCATCATCGAGCTTCCAGTCACCGGTGTGGAACACGCGACCATAAGGCGTATCGAGGACAACGGCATCCATATCGGGGATCGAATGCGCGAGGCGCACCAGTTCAAAACCAAACGGACCCAGTTGAGTTTTTACACCCGGTTTCACAACATGCAGCTTAACCTGATTGGCGATACCTTCTTCTTCGAGCTTCCCGCGAATCAGCGTTGCGGTAAAAGGATTGGCATAAAGCGGCACGCCCAGATCAGCGGCTAGATAAGGCACGGCACCAATATGATCCTCGTGGCCATGTGTCAGTACAATCCCGACAAGATCCTTCTTTCGTGCCTCAATAAATTCAAGATCGGGCAGGACGAGATCAATCCCCGGATAATCCGCGCCCGCAAAGGTCAGGCCAAGATCGACCATTAGCCATTTACCATCACAACCATATAGGTTGACATTCATGCCGATTTCGTCGGACCCGCCAAGCGCGAGGAACAGCAATTCTTTACCGGGAGTTGTCATGAGAGCTTTCTGAAAAGACGTAAAATTTTAGCGCGCAGACCGTGCCCATAACAGGCTTAATCCGCGTAACGTAAGGTCGGAATCAACTGAGTCGAACAAATGGCTATGCTGTTGAAACAGCGCCGCAAGCCCGCCGGTTGCAATAACAGTCACCGGTCGCCCGATTTCTGCTTTCATCCGGCTTAGCAGACCTTCGATCATCGCAACATAGCCCCAGTAAATCCCGATCTGCATCTGGCTTTCGGTAGTGCGGCCAATCACGCTGTCAGTTGGCGGCGCTTCAATGGCGATACGCGGCAGTTTTGCTGCCGCCGCAACCAAGGCATCCAGCGACAGGTTCAATCCCGGCGCAATCACCCCACCTTTATACGCGCCATTATAATCGACATGATCAACCGTCGTCGCTGTACCGAAACTGATCACGATCAAATCACCCTTATGCAGGGCATTCGCGGCGATGGCATTGCAGGCACGGTCCGAACCGACCGCATGTGGCTCATCAACATCAAGCGATATGCCATATTCCAATGGCGCGCGCCCAGCGACTAGCGCCTCAACACCAAAATATTTGGTGGCAAGCGATTGAATATTATACAGTGCGCGCGGCACGACCGTTGAAATCGCAACGTCCGTCACGTCCTCGCGCTTCAACCCCTCAAGCTCAATCAGACGGATCAGCCAAACGGCATATTCATCCGACGTGCGCCGCGCATCTGTCGCAATCCGCCAGCGCGTTCGCGGTGTCCCGTCATCATTAACGAGCGCGAACTTGATATTGGTATTTCCGGCATCAATCGCGAGCAGCACGCTCAAATTCCCTGTTCAAATCAGAAACACGTCACCAGCGTGAATGACACGGATCGCGCCATCCGCCAAGCGAAGCCGCAACGCACCGTCATCAGTCAAGCCGTCGAACTGGCCGTTCATATTTTGCCCGTCCGGCAAATTCACGTTGAGTGGCGTTCCCCGCGGATGCGCTTCTTCCTCCCAACGCCGGCAAAGCGCCGCCACGCCCTGCTCGCGCCACATGCTCACCCCCCAAGGAACCCATTTCACGAGCCAATCAAGCATGTCATCGACCGTCGCGTCAAGATTGCCATCAACATCGAGGCACGTCGTTTCGCGCCCCTCAATCTTTGGCGCCGATGCAATGTTGACACCAAAACCCATCACCACGGCATCACCCTGGCGCTCCAGCAAAATGCCAGCGACTTTTGCCCGTCCGATCAACAGATCATTGGGCCATTTCACATGGGCCGGATCACCCACAGCGACAAAAAGCCCTAGGCTCGCTGCCAACGACAATGCCGATGCAGGCGGATCATCGGGCCGTAGTATAACCAGCGTTGACCCATAAAAATTACCCGTTGGCGATTGCCAAGTACGCCCCATGCGTCCGCGCCCAGCGGTCTGAGTTTCCGCAACAAGCCAGTCGCCTTCGCTGACCAGCCCTTGCGTTGCGAACGCTAGCATATCGGCATTGGTCGAACCCGTTTCGGTAACGCGAGTTATCGTCAGAAGAGCGCACTCGCTGCTGCAGCCGCTTCAGTGCCAAGTGCCGGAATTAACAAATAGCCAAGCACGATAAACGCCGCGCACGCCGCGATCAGGCCATTCTCCAACTTGCTGCCCGCCGCTGCATAGGCTGCCGCTGGCTCATCAAAATACATCGTCTTGATGATCTTGAGATAATAAAATGCCCCAATGACCGACGCTGCGATCCCAATGGCGGCAAGCGGCAACAAGCCCGCCGCTACGGCTGCATCAAACACAACAAACTTCGCCCAGAAGCCGAACAGCGGCGGAATACCAGCAAGGCTGAACATGAAAATAGCCAGCGCCGCTGCCAGCCCTTTGCGACCTTGCGACAGACCAGCAAGCGATGCGATGTCCTCAACGGGCTGTTCATTCGCATCGCGCATTTGCAGCACGCAAAGGAAACTGCCCAGCGTCATAACGACATAAATGGCAAGGTAAGTGAGAACAGCGGCCACGCCCTCCTTCGTCCCCGCCGCAAGCCCAACCAAGGCAAAGCCGACATTGTTGATCGATGAATACGCTAACAA
>JAYTWA010000131.1:0-6405 GCA_043743675.1 Sphingomonadales bacterium | reverse complement strand
CACTATCATTGGGAGGCGCTGGGTTAGGGCTGATCATTGCCGGACTTCTGCTGAGCCTTATTGTCCCAATCAACAAGAATCTGTGGACTGCCAGCTTTGCGCTGGTCACTTGCGGCATTGGCGTTGCGTTCTGGGCGCTGCTTAAGAGGCTGTGGCAACACATAGGACATAATATGGTTCTTCGCTGGACGGTCACCTTGGGGCAAGCAGCGCTGACGCTTTATGTCGTCCACCATATCCTGATCGCGATTATTGTCCGAAAAATGCCGAATGGCGACAAGCTGTGGAAAGTGCTGTTTGATGCGCTGGCGAGTACAGGTTTGAACCCGGCTGTCGCGTCATTGGTCTTTGCCTGTGTTGCTGCTGCAATCTCTTGCGCGATACTCCCATGGCTCACGCGGCGTGGCTGGATATTGAAGGTCTAGCCATGACGCAGATGTTTACCGAAGCTGCCGAGAGTGCTGCAACAGTGCGGCGGCAATATCTGGCGAATGCAGCCGTGATGCGTGAGACGGGCGCACGGCTGCGTACAATGGCACCGTCTATCCTTTTTACCTGCGCGCGCGGCAGTTCCGATCACGCTGCGACGTATGCGAAATATATGATTGAGACGCGCCTTGGTGTGGCGACTGTCTCGCAAGCACCTTCGATCAGTTCGATCTATGGCGGGCCGTTGCTCAATATGGCGGGCGCGCCGTTCATCCTGATTTCGCAATCGGGGCGCAGCCCGGACCTGTTGCTGTCGGCCGAGGCCGCAAAAAAAGCAGGTGCACTGGTTATCGCCATTATCAACGACGTGACATCGCCACTTGCGGGCATGGCCGACATCGTTCTGCCTGTGCATGCCGGCCCTGAAACAAGCGTGGCGGCAACCAAAAGTTACATTGGGACATTGGCAGCAATTGCCCATCTGGTCGCTGAATGGTGCGAAGACAACGAATTGCGTGGGGCGCTTGGCGGGCTTGATGGTGTTTTGGAAACGGCGTGGGCCGCCGACTGGTCGCCTGCCGTTGATATGTTTGCCGATGCTCAAAGCCTGTTCGTACTTGGCCGGAGTTTGACGTTGGGCGTGGCGCAGGAGGCTGCGCTGAAGTTCAAGGAAACATGCGGTCTTCATGCCGAGGCCTTCAGCTTGGCCGAAGTCGCGCATGGGCCGATGGCGCTTGTCAAACCCGGCTTTCCGATACTGGTATTTCCGCCACTGGACAAAGCGGCGTTCGGCATAGAAGCGCTAATCGACAAATTTGCGGCGCGCGGGGCACATATAGCTATGGCGGGTGCAGCACGCGATGGCGTGACAACACTGCCGTTGCAAGCCGGTCTGCATCCGGCACTTGCCCCGATTGCGATGGTTCAGAGCTTTTATCGCCTGGTCAATGCGCTGGCGGTCAGACGCGGCTATGATCCTGACCATCCACAGATGCTCAACAAGGTGACCGAAACACGATGACCATGACGGCCCTTACTGGTGCGCGTATATTGGCGGCGGATGGCTGGCGTGATGGTCACGCTTTGCTGATTGAAGCCGGGCAGGTTGCAGGGATTGCTGCCGAGGCAGACGTGCCGGTGAATGCGTTGCAGCAGACATTAAGCGGCGGAATGCTCGTCCCCGGTTTTATCGACACGCAAGTCAATGGCGGCGGCGGCGTTTTGTTGAACGACAGCCCAACAGTCGATGCGATTACGACGATCGCGGCAGCGCACCGACGGTATGGCACGACGGGTTTCCTGCCCACGCTTATCAGTGACGAGCTGTCTGTTGTTCGCGCGGCCATCGCTGCGGTGGATGCCGCAATTCTTCAGGGTGTGCCGGGTGTCCTTGGCATCCACATCGAAGGGCCATTCCTGAATGAAGGCAAGCGCGGCATTCATGACGCTGGCAAATTTCGCACAATTGATGCGGTTGCGATTGATCTGCTTTCATCGCTGAAAAATGGCAAGACACTTGTTACGCTTGCGCCCGAACTTGCCGCACCGGGGGCAATCGCCGCACTGGTCAAGCGCGGTGTTATTGTTGTTGCCGGGCATACGCTGGCAACTTATGAGCAGATGGCCACCGCAATTGACGAGGGGCTATTGGGCGTAACGCATTTGTTCAACGCCATGTCGCAAATGGAAAGCCGCGCGCCAGGTGTCGTCGGTGCGGCGATGCAGGGTGAGCTGTTTTGCGGCGTGATTGTCGATGGTCACCATGTTCATCCCGCGAGCTTGCGTGCTGCGTTCCGCGCTGTCGGTTCTGGTCGGCTTATGCTTGTTACTGACGGCATGCCAACGGTCGGCGCAGCAACTAAATCGTTCAGCCTGAACGGGCAAAACATTGTCGCGCATAACGGCGCTTGCTACGCGACGGACGGCACTTTGGCGGGGTCTGATCTGGACATGGCGCAGGCGTTGCGGAATGCAGTGACGACGATGGGCGTAGATGTGGCGACGGCGTCGCAGATGGCCAGCACGACGCCGGCTGCGTTTCTGAGCATAAGCGACGATCGCGGTACGCTGGCACCGGGATTGCGCGCTGATTTCGTCCACCTCGGCGATGACATGATGCCATTGAGAACATGGATTGCAGGAGTGGCGGCGTGACGCTCGAACTTGGGATTATCGAAGGCTATTTCGGTCGTTGCTGGACGCATGAAGAGCGGCGCAAAGTCGTCAGTTACCTCGCTCCCGCAGGCTACCGGTTTCTCCATTACGCCCCCAAGGTTGACAGATTTCTGCGGCGCGATTGGCAACAGTCACATAGTGTTGCAGCGACAGCGGATCTGATAGCGTTGTCGGATCACTGCCGGTCGCTCGGTGTCCGTTTTGGCGTTGGCCTGACGCCTTATGGCGCGCATCTTGATTTTGATGCGGGGACGCGCGCAGCTTTGAAGGCGAAACTTAAGGCACTTGATGCGCTGGGACTCGACGATCTTGCGATCCTCTTTGATGATATGCGTGGCGATCTGCCCGATCTCGCAAAACGGCAGGCAGAAATTATCGCTTTCTGCCTCGACCATAACGATGCCGGACGTTTCTATACTTGTCCCAGCTATTACTCGGACGATCCCGTGCTTGACCGGGTTTTTGGCACGCGGCCGGATTATTATCTCGAAGACTTTGGACGTCTGATTGATCCGGCAATCCAAATTTACTGGACAGGTGAGGAAGTTTGTTCCGCCGAATATTCTGCCGGTCATTTGCGCGATGTGGCTGAAAGGCTGGGGCGCAAGGTCTGTTTGTGGGATAATTATCCGGTCAACGACGGCCCGCGGATGAGTCAATATCTGCATCTGCGCGGTTTTGCGGGGCGTGGCCCTGAAATTGCGCCCTGGATCACCGGGCATGCAATCAATCCGGCGCTGCAGCCTGTGCTGGGGTGCATTCCGGCGCTGACACTGGCCGCAGCTTATGCGCAAGGCGATGCGTATCGCTATGGCGCGGCTTTCATGGACGCTGCGGTGGCAATCGTCGGCCCTGAACTCGCGGCGATGTTGCAGGCTGATTTGCTGACGTTCCAGAATAATGGGCTGGACAGGCTGGGTTCGCGCATTGAGACACTTCGTGCGCGCTATGTCGCCATCGATCATCCGGCTGCGCGCGAAATCGTGGATTGGCTCGACGGCGGTTACGCCATCACGGGCGAGATGTTGCAGACGCAATAGTCAGACCCGCCAGCAGCAGCGCACCATCAAGCGCATCGCCCTGTGGCACACAAATCTGATCTACCATCCGTGCCCGAAGCCACGGTTTCATCCGCGCGGACAGGCCACCGACGACGGCACAACGCGGGGCTCCGCGCGCAAATATCGTTTCGATGAAGCGTTCGACATGGATGGCAGCATCGCGCACAATCGAGACCGCAATATCGTCGCCATTTTCAGCATAGTCCATCACGAGCGGCGCAAAGGCGGCATAGTCAGCAGGCGTTGCTTCATCCATCCACGCGACGATCCGCGCCGTGACATGGTCGAACTGGCGCGTGATTTCCTGACTGAGCGGCGTCGGCCGGGTGCGGCCATCAAGTGCGCGCAAGGCGTGGCGCATGACACTAAGGCCCAGTGCCGCGCCGCTGCCTTCATCGGAGATCGGAAAGCCATAGCCGCCGATGCTGAAATTATCTTCGCCCAGTTTGACGATGCCGACGCTGCCCGTGCCGAGGATCAGCGTCGCGCCATCCGCGCCCATGTGCGCACCAAGATTGGCGATGATGGCGTCACTGGTCAGAGTTACATTGGCGAACGGGAAGGGCATGGCTTTCAACTGCGTCTTGGCGCCGCTGCGCGTGATTCCGGCGATGCCCATGCCCGCCTGAATGGTCGCGATGTCAGTATCGGAAAGGCCCGCTTCTTTTGTTGCCTGTGCGCAGGTTTCGAGAAGGCGGGCGTGGAGCAATTCAAGCCCGATGCGCGTGTTCGCTGGTCCCGACTGGCCGGTGCCAAGCACGGTGCCGTTTGCATCGGACAATCGTGCGCGACAATGGCTGCCGCCCGCATCAACGCCTAAATAATACATGATGTTGACGGCTCCGTTTTGCAGATTTGTTTTTCCACGATTGCAGCGCCCCTGTCGATGACTAATACGGCGAACAGCGCGCATGCCGACGCGAGGGGGTGACGTGATCCTGTTCAATAAGCCTTATGGTGTGCTGCCGCAATTTACCGATGCGAAGTCGCCGTCACCGCGGCCCACGTTGTCGGATTATATTGATGTCCCGGGGGCTTATCCGGCAGGGCGGCTTGATATGGACAGTGAAGGGCTGATGCTGCTGACTGGCGACGGGCGATTGCAGGCGCGGATCGCCGATCCGAAGTATAAGATGCCAAAGACATATCTGGTGCATGTTGAAGGCGATGTGACGGCGGCTGCGCTCAAAACATTGCGGGCAGGGGTGCCGTTAAAGGATGGCATGACATTGCCCGCCGAGGCCGAGTTCATAGACGATCCACAACTTTGGCCGCGCGATCCACCGATCCGTGTGCGCCAAAGCATTCCCGATTGCTGGATACGTCTGACCATCTGCGAAGGCCGCAACCGCCAGGTGCGGCGGATGACTGCGGCAGTCGGGCACCCGACATTGCGGCTCGTGCGCTGGTCGATCGGCGAATGGACTGTCGAGGGGCTGTCAGTGGGGGCATGGCGAGCAATGGGACGGACATAGATGTCTGTCTGTCGGTTGTTAGCTATCACCACCAAATGCGATGCTGCCATTATTGAAAAGCCCCATGATAAGGGACAGCACCTCATCTGACGCCAGCAACACAGGATCAACTTCGACCAGTCCGCTAGCGCAGAGCATTTCAGCGAACAGGCCCAAATCGTCTGCGCATTCATAGCATATGCCATCAACAAACAACGACACACCGGCTTTCTGCCGCACAAAAGAGAACCGGCTCGCGGGATTGCGGTGGAGGGGTGCGCCGGTTGCCAGTTGCGCTCGAAGGGCGTCAGCTGAAACAGCCGCTTCGGGTGCCCAGTCGATGTCAGGATATTTGGGGGTGCTGTTATACGTGCCGAACCAGCGGGCGAAGGTGGCGGGGTCGGTTAGTTTTTCCATGACCATGCCGTGCAATTGCGCCAGAGCGTCCGCAGTGATTTCGCCGGGGTTGCCTTGCGCGCGCAATCCGGCGTCTGCGTAACGATCATCATCCGACAGTCGACTGAGCACATCATCGACATAATGCGCGATCAGCTCGCAACGGGCGGGCGCGCGTAAACCGACTGAATAGGTCATGCAATCATCGCCGACCGCAACGCCATTATGCGCAAAACGCGGCGGCACATAGAGCATGTCGCCGGGTTCGAGCAGCCATTCGTCGGTCGCCTCAAAATTCGCGAGCAAGCGCAGATCATCATGCGGCAGGAGTTCGGTGTTGTCGTCGCACAACGCGCCAACCTGCCAGCGCCGCGTGCCAAGCCCCTGCACAAGGAACACATCATATTGATCGAAATGCGGCCCCACACCGCCGCCGTCGCAGGCATAGCTGACCATGACATCGTCGATCCGCCAATTCGGGATGAAGCGAAATGGCGCGAGAAGCGCAGCGACATCGGGGATATGATGATCGACGGCTTGAACAAGCAGCGTCCATGGGGTCTTGCCGAGCTTGCCGAACCGCTTTTCTGGAATGGGGCCAGGTTCAACTTTCCAACTCTTCGGTTTCTGCACAATCAGCCGCGATTCAACGTCATCCTCGCACGCAAGGCCCGCGAGATCATCAGGGTCGAGCGGGTTTGTCCATGCGATCCACGGATTGCGGATGAGAAGCGGTTTGCGTTGCCAATAGTCGCGCAGGAACGCTTCGACGTCGAAATTGCTGTGCCATCCGATGGGACCGCCGACCATGCGTGTTCGCTTTCAAATAGTGAACCGATGCCCTCGCGCTTGCCGCAGGGTTTGGCAACCAAGCGTTGCGGCTTAGCCCG
>JAYTWA010000130.1:0-2537 GCA_043743675.1 Sphingomonadales bacterium | reverse complement strand
CGCTGTTGTTAATCGAAACATGTTGGGGTTCCCCTCCCGGTTTGGTGCGAAAACACCATCATAAACGCCGCCTATCAGCGATTCGGTTGTTTCATGTTTCAGTTCGGTGACGTTTTCGTGACAGTCGATTGCGCTGCGGCCGGAAAGATGACCGAAACCGTGGTGCCTTTGCCAAGGACACTGGTAATCTCAAGTCGCGCGCGGTGGCGCTCGACGATATGTTTGACGATGGCGAGCCCCAGACCCGTGCCGCCCATGCTCCGGCTGCGGCCTGCGTCGACGCGATAAAAGCGTTCGGTGAGGCGGGGAATATGTTCGGACGCAATACCATCACCTTCGTCGATAACGCTTAAGCGGACCAGTCCGCCGTCTGATTTGACAGAAATACGGACATTGGAGTCGGCGCGGCCATATTTAATCGCATTGCCGAGCAAATTGTGGACAACTTGTGACAATTGCGTGCGTTCGCCCGTCACATCTGCGGCAGTGTCGTCGAGATCGAGAATCACTTGGGTTGGCTTGTCGCCCTGCTGATCACGCAATTCAGCTGTGACTTCGCGGACAAGTGACGGGATCGACACTTTTTCATCGGGGATCAGATATTTTTCGGCTTCGATACGGCTGAGTGAAATGAGGTCGTCGATCAAGCGCTGCATCCGCCGCGCTTCCTTCATCATGACATCAAGAAAACGCGCGCGGATGCCGCGGTCGCTACCAGCTTTGTCATCGGCGAGGGTTTCAACAAAGCCCAGAATTGCAGCAAGGGGGGTGCGCAATTCATGACTGGCGTTCGCGACGAAATCGACGCGCGCTTGCTCGACGGCGCGCCGTGCAGCGCGGTCAATCAGGTGAACAACGCGCTTGCCCGGTGCAATCGTAGCGACGTTCAGTTCAACCTGTTGCTCGCCACCGCCGATGCCGAGTAGCTCAACTCCACCGTCTGCTGAATCCGCCGCTAGGCGTGCCGACGCAGCGGGGTGGCGAATCGCTAGCCTAACGTCCTCGCCGATGATGTGCGCACCGAGAAGCGTCAATGCAGCAGGATTGGCAGTGCGCACACGATTGTCGACGACAAGCAGGACAGGTTCAGAAATCGCATTGATGACTGCTGATTCGATGTGATCCGTTGGCACAGGCTCGACGCTGGCTTGCAGGGTTTCCGGCCCCGAATACAGCCAGAGGACAATCATCGGGATAAGACCGGCGCTGAGCACGGCTGCCGCAGCCCAAAGCCCGTCACCATGTTGAAAAACCGCCAGCGCCAACCCCGACGTTAGCAGCAACGTGATAATGATTTGCAAGGGGCTTCGGTCTGTCATGCAAACGCTTTACGCCGGATATGCGACAGGCATAAGCAGGATTAACCATTGGCAATCGCCAGCCGTGAATTTTTTGCTTATAGCGTTGTTTAGAGTGGACGGGGCAAACCGAATGGAAGACGAAAAGGGTATCGCAAACCGGCGGCGTGTTTTGCAGCTTGGGGCGCTTGGTGCATCTGCTGTCATGACTGTGCGACCTGCGCTTGCAACCACAATGGCCTCAGTCGTTACCTGCCAGATACAGGTTCCCGATCCTGCGCGCGCGGGCAATATGATTGCGGCTGACGGATCGCTGGTGCCGCCGGGCACTGCGGGGGCATATCCCGGCCCTGCTTCTGCGCTAAAAGGGGCAGACGTCAAACGCGCGCTGTCGGGCGGCACACTTCCCGGACAAGATCCGCAAGCAAGCCAAGCCTATATGAATTACATCCGCCGTCTGCAGCACGGGCAAAGCGGCTTCACTTGCTACGCCTCGCTTCAGATGCCGGGGCGCTGAGGCCAGTTTGACCTATCGCGCCGATCCGCCGGAGGGTTTGCGGATCGTTCCACTCGATAGCCTCACCGCGATTTATCATCGTGCCAGCGGGCAGACGCATGTTGTTACTGAGCCGGTGCCCGAGATTTTGGCGGCTTTGGGTGGCGTCACGGCGGATTTGCCCATGCTTATTGCCCGCCTTGGCCTTTCAGACAGCATAGAGACCCGCGCGTTGCTTACTGAACGCCTCGACGAACTGGTCGCGAGTGGCCTTGTTGCGCGGTCATGAGACATGTGTTCGATGTGCGCGTCGGCCCCATTGGCTTTCGTATTGGTTCGGCGTGGCGCGCGCCGGTTGCAGCCATGGAAGTCCTGTATGCTGATTATCCGCGTCTGGCGGAGGTGCCGAATTACACCGTTCGCTTAGAACCTGAACGCCCGTGGCGGCGGCTGATCCGTCCTTCGGTTGCCATCCGGGGCGATCACATGTTGCCAGATGCGCTGCCATTGCCATTGCGCCAAGGCTTGCTGGCAGCGGAAATGGGAATGAACCTGCAAATTGCGCTGGGTGAGCGGCGGTTCCTTTTGCTTCACGCTGCCAGCGTCGAGAAGGACGGGCGGGGGCTGATCCTGACGGGGGAATCGGGATCGGGAAAATCGACGCTGTCAGCCTTATTAGGTGCGAATGGCTGGCGGTTCATGGGCGACGAGTTTGTGCTGCTCGAGCCCGAGACGGGCCTGAT
>JAYTWA010000129.1:0-1989 GCA_043743675.1 Sphingomonadales bacterium | reverse complement strand
GCCGCTTCTCGGCAATCTTCATCAGATTCCGAAAGCCGGACTGATCGGGCACCTTCTGGAAGTCAGCAAGGATTTCGAAGACCCGGGCATTTTCAAGCTAAAGTTCGGTAGCCGTGTTGGCCTGTTTGTTACGCATCCCGATCTCGTCGCCGAGTTGTGCGACGAAACGCGTTTTCGCAAAATCCCCGGACCCGGTTTGCGCGTTGTGCGTAAATTTGCAGGCGATGGTTTGTTCACTGCGTTCAGCGAGGAAGCGAATTGGGGGAAAGCACACCGTATCCTTCTGCCTGCGTTTAGCCAGCGGGCGATGCGTGGCTATTATGACAATATCCTCGAAGTTTGTGATCAGCTGATCGCGAAATGGACTGCGCTCGCGGGTCAGGATGTGCTGATCGCGGACGATATGACGCGTCTGACACTCGACAGTATAGCGATTGCCGGTTTCGGCCATCGGTTCGATAGTTTTGCGCATGATGAGATTGATCCATTCCTCGAGAGCCTTGCCAGTGCGCTGGGTGAATCGTTGAACGTCATCACGCGGCTACCGATCCAGCAGAAATTTGCCAAAAAATCGACCGCGCAATTTAATGCGGATATTGTTGCGATGAATGCCTTGGTTGATGGCATTATTGCAGATCGTCGTGCCAATCCAACCGATGCGCGTGATTTGCTCAACTTGATGCTGACAGCGTCCGACCCGGAAACAGGTGAGACGCTCGATGACATCAATATTCGTTATCAGGTGCTGACGTTCCTTATTGCTGGGCACGAAACAACGTCAGGCCTTCTGACCTTTGCATTTATGGAAATGTTGAAGGCACCGGCGGTGCTGGCGCAGGCTTATGCTGAGGTTGATCGTGTTTTACCGGGAAACACGCGCCCAGCCTACGAGCATCTTGCGCACATGAAAATCATCGAAAGAATCGTCAAGGAAACGCAGCGACTTTGGCCGACGGCACCAGCATTTTCGGTGGGGCCGTTCGAGGACGAAGTCATTGGCGGCAAATGGAAGCTCCGCAAGGACCGCCCGGTCAACATTTATGCGCCGGGCCTGCAGCGACATCCCGATGCGTGGAATGACCCTTACGAATTCGACATTGATCGCTGGTTGCCCGATGCCGAGGCAGCGCATCATCCGCACGCCTATAAACCGTTCGGCAATGGCGCGCGCGCGTGCATCGGGCGGCAATTTGCGCTTGTGGAGACCAAGCTCGCGATTGCGATGATCCTTCAGAAGTTCGCCGTGTCGGACCGGCATGGCTATCGGCTGACGCTCAAAGAAACGCTGTCGATCAAGCCTGATGATTTCAGGGTGCGGCTGCGTTTGCGCGGCGACCATGAGCGACTGTCGATTGCGGAACCTGTCAAGATTTCGGACAGTAGCGGCGATATTGGCAGTGCGTCGGGCGCTGGACAGCGGCTGTCCGTGATTTATGGCACCAGCCTTGGCACTGCGCGTGACATTGCCGAGGAAATTGTCGAGCGTGCGAGCGCCGACGGATTCGAAGCGCGCGCTATTTCGATGGATGAGGCGCTGAATACCCTCCCCGAGGATCGGGTGATTATCGCTGTTACCGCAACCTATAATGGCCGCGCACCCGACAGTGCGCTTGCGGCGGAAGCCGCGATTGATGCGGGACAGTTTGCGAATTTGAGCTGGCCCGATACGCGCTTTGCGGTGCTCGGCATCGGCAACAGTCAGTGGCCGAATTATCAAGCCTTTCCCAAAAAGATTGATGCCGCATTTGAGGCGACGGGAGCACAGCGCCTGTGTCCGCGCGGCGAAGCCAATGGTGATGGTGATTTCGATGGCGGGGTTGCGACGTTCCTTAAAGGATTATGGGCAGCACTCGGCGCGAAAGGCGACGCGGTTAAGGCCAGTGGTTTGTCGTTGCAGGTTGTTGATAGCCGTGACGCACGAGCGGCCGTACTGCCTGATCAGGCGGTTGAAATGGAGATCGTCGGTAACGATGAGATGGTCCACGCCGG
>JAYTWA010000128.1:0-1970 GCA_043743675.1 Sphingomonadales bacterium | reverse complement strand
GCATCGACGGACTGCGCATCGCCGACGCCTCGATTTTTCCGACGATGCCTTCGGACACCAACGCTCACGCCATCGCGTGCGCGTCGCTGCGGATCAGGTCCGCCGCCTTCTCGCCGACCATGATGCTCGGCGCGTTTGTGTTGCCCGATACGACTTGCGGCATCACACTGGCATCGGCGACATATAGACCTTCGACCCCGCGCACGCGCAGCTGCGGGTCGCAGACGGCGTCCGCGTCCGATCCCATCCGCGCCGTCCCTACGGGATGATAGACCGTATCGGCGCGATTGCGGATGATTTCGATCAGCGTGTTGTCGTCGGTAATGCCGTGCGTATGCCGATCATGTCCGCCATGCCGAGCCAGTGGTCCGGATTCCAAAATCCGCCGCATCAGCTTGAAACCGTCGAGCAGCACTTGCACGTCGCGATCATCGCTCAGAAACGCCGGATCAATCAGCGGCGGCGTCGCCGCATTGGGCCCCGCCAGCCGCACAGTCCCCCGGCTATGCGGGCGCAGCACACAGACATGGCATGAAAAGCCATGCGCATTGACCTTGGTTCGCCCATGATCCTCAAGCAGCGCAGGCACAAAATGAAACTGCAAGTCGGGCACATCGACATCGGGCCGTGATTTCGCAAAGCCACCCGCCTCGGCATAGGGTGTAGTGATTGGTCCGGTCCGCTTGCGCAGCCATTCGACAATACCCAGCGCCGATTTCAAATTGCCAAGGAATGTCTGGCCAAGGAAATAGCGCCCCGGCACCTGATAGCCCGACACATAATCAATATGGTCATGCAGATTGCTCCCCACCTCAGGGCGATCAACAAACACATCAATGCCGTTGGCTTTCAGGTGATCGGCGGGACCAATGCCCGACAGCATCAGCGTCTGCGCCGTGCCGAACACCCCGCCTGCCAGCACAATCGCCCGTCGCGCGCGCACTTGATCCGCCCCACGCTTGGTGCGGATATGCACTGTTGTCGCGCGGCCATTTTCAAACCCGATCCGCTCGCACAGTGTTTCGGTCATGACATGCAGCCGTCCAGCCGCTTTGGCAGGTTCGACATAAGCGCGCGCCGCTGACCAGCGTTCGCCGCCTTTTTGTGTCACCTGATAGAGGCCAACGCCTTCGAACTTTGCGCCGTTGAAATCATCAGTGCGCGGCAATTGCAACGACGCGGCGGCCTCAATGAAATCATCACTGCCGGGGTGTGAAAAGCGCTGATCCATGACGTTCAGCGGCCCATCGCTCCCATGAAACTCATTGCCGCCACGTTCATTATGTTCGGCGCGTTTGAACCACGGAAGCACATCATTATAGGACCATCCGGTCGCACCAAGCTTTGCCCAATTGTCATAATCCCACGCGCAGCCTCGGATATAGACCATCGCGTTGATCGCGCTCGATCCGCCAAGCCCACGCCCGCGCGGCTGATATCCGGTGCGCCCGTTCAGCCCTTTTTGCGGGACGGTTTCATATCGGTAATTCGCCTTATCGGGGATGAACGGCATCATCCCCGGCGCTTTCACCGGAAAGATATTATTGTGGCCGCCGGTTTCGATCAGGCAGACGCTATATTTACCGTCTTCGCTGAGCCGTCCGGCCGCAGCGCTTCCGCCGGATCCGCCGCCGACGACAATGATGTCAAACTCTTGCACCCGTCATGTTCCTCCCAGCGATCCCGGATCATTTCCGAGGTATCGCGCGATCCGTCATGACTCCACCCGGGCGGGGCCAGCAGATAGTGCAGCTTGTAACGCATCGGCGCACTCCACAAGTCCCGTGCGATGCCGATCCATTCGTGGAAAACACTCCATAGCAGGTTGAACGTGCCAAGGTTTTTCACAATGCCGTAACGGCATTTCTCGCTTTCCAGCTCGGGTGTGAAGCTCCCGAAAATTTTATCCCAAATTATAAAAACGCCCGCATAGTTGCGGTCAAGATAACGCGGGTTGGTCGCATGATGGA
>JAYTWA010000127.1:0-10132 GCA_043743675.1 Sphingomonadales bacterium | reverse complement strand
AAGCAGCGCTTGCCGCTCACCAACGAGATCAAGCTCTTCGAGCATACGGCGCACGGCTTCGGCACCGATCCCGGCACTGAACGCATCTTCGCCATATTCGTCCTGCGCTTCGAGGAGTTCGTCTTCGGTCAGCAACTGGAATTTTTCCAGCGGGGTGAGGCCAGGCTCAACAACGATATAGGCTTCGAAATAGAGGACGCGCTCAAGCTGCTTCAACTGCATGTCGAGGAGCAAGCCGATGCGGCTGGGGAGTGACTTCAGGAACCAGATGTGCGCAACGGGCGCGGCGAGCTCGATATGGCCCATGCGTTCGCGGCGAACCTTCGACACGGTGACTTCAACACCGCATTTTTCGCAGACAATGCCCTTATATTTCATGCGCTTATACTTACCGCACAGGCATTCATAATCCTTGATCGGGCCAAAGATGCGCGCGCAGAACAGGCCGTCACGCTCAGGCTTGAACGTGCGATAGTTGATGGTTTCAGGCTTCTTGATTTCGCCAAATGACCACGAACGAATGCGTTCGGGCGATGCAATGCCGATTTCGATTTGGTCGAATGTTTCGGGTTTTGCGATTGGGTTTGCGAAGTTTGTCAGTTCGTTCATGTTTTTGCTCCGGTCCCCTCCCGGCTCGGGAGGGGTAGGGGTAGTGGGATATTCGGCTTTTCGTTCGGACTATTCCGCTGCAATCGCAGGAATTTCGGCCTCTTCGGTCTTGTCGATGCTCGTCAGTTCGACATTAAGCCCGAGTGAGCGCATTTCCTTGACCAGCACGTTGAACGATTCAGGAATGCCAGCGTCGAAACTGTCGTCACCCTTGACGATGGCTTCATACACCTTGGTGCGGCCAACGACATCGTCGGACTTCACCGTGAGCATTTCCTGCAGCGTATACGCAGCACCATATGCCTGAAGTGCCCAGCATTCCATTTCGCCGAAACGCTGTCCCCCGAACTGCGCTTTACCACCCAGCGGCTGCTGCGTAACGAGCGAGTACGGCCCGATCGACCGTGCGTGAATTTTGTCATCGACCAGATGGTGCAGCTTGAGCATGTAGATATACCCGACGGTCACCTTTCGGTCGAACATGTCGCCCGTGCGGCCATCAAACAGATCCGACTGGCCCGACGTGTCGAGACCCGCCAGTGTCAGCATGTGCGACACATCGGCTTCGCGCGCGCCGTCGAACACCGGCGTTGCCATGGGCACACCGTTTTTCAGCAGACCCGCCATTTCGATGATATTTTCGTCGTCACGCGCGTCGATTTCAGCATGGTATTTCTCACCATAAACTGTCTTCAGTCGCTCGCGGATGGCTTCGGGCGGTTTGGCCGCCTTGGCATCCGGATTGGCTTCGCGCCACGCCTCAAGCGCATCGGTAATCTGCTGGCCCAGACCGCGTGCGGCCCAGCCAAGATGCGTTTCGAAAATTTGTCCGACGTTCATGCGGCTTGGCACGCCCAGCGGGTTCAGCACGATGTCAACCGGGGTTCCGTCGGCGAGGAAAGGCATGTCTTCGTTCGGAAGAATGCGGCTGATAACACCCTTGTTGCCGTGACGCCCGGCCATTTTGTCGCCCGGTTGCAGCTTGCGCTTCACCGCGACGAACACTTTGACCATTTTCAGCACGCCTGGCGGCAGATCATCACCCCGCTCGAGTTTCTCAACACGATCCTGATATTTCGCGTTGATGAGGCCGACCGCGTCATCATATTGCGTCTTGACCGCTTCGAGGTCCGACTGGCGGGCATCGTCTTCAACGGCGAATTTCCACCATTCAAAATGCTCGACAGTTTCGAGCAAGGCTGCGTCGATCTTGACACCTTTCTTGATGCCCTTTGGTCCCGCCGAAACGGTCTGACCCAGCAGCATTTCGCGCAGGCGGCTCCATGAGGCGCGGTTCAGAATGCCACGTTCATCGTCGCGGTCCTTGGCGAGACGATCTTTTTCTTCGGCCTGAATGGCGCGTGTGCGGTCATCAATATCAATGCCATGACGGTTGAACACGCGCACTTCAACGACCGTTCCGGCCACACCCGGCGGCAGACGCAACGACGTATCGCGGACGTCCGACGCTTTTTCACCAAAGATCGCGCGGAGGAGTTTTTCCTCCGGCGTCATCGGCGATTCACCCTTGGGCGTGATTTTGCCCGCAAGGATGTCACCGGGTTCGACTTCGGCACCGATGTAGACGATCCCGGCTTCGTCGAGGTTGCGCAGCGCTTCTTCGCCGACGTTCGGGATGTCGCGCGTGATGTCTTCCGGCCCGAGCTTGGTGTCACGCGCCATGACTTCGAATTCTTCGATATGGATCGAGGTGAACACATCGTCCTTAACGATGCGCTCGGAGATCAGGATCGAATCTTCGTAGTTATACCCATTCCACGGCATGAACGCGACGAGCGTATTGCGACCCAGCGCCAGCTCACCGAATTCGGTCGAGGGACCATCGGCAATGATCTGCTTTGCCGTGATCACATCACCGACTTTCACCAGCGGACGCTGATTGATGCAGGTATTCTGGTTCGAACGCTGGAATTTCTGCAGCGTGTAGATGTCGACACCCGAGTGACCGGAATCGATTTCACCCGTTGCGCGAATAACAATGCGGGTTGCGTCAACTTGGTCAACGATCCCGCCACGCTTGGCGGCGACCGCGGCACCGGAGTCACGGGCCACGGTTTCTTCCATGCCCGTGCCGACAAACGGCGCTTCGGCGCGCACCAGTGGCACGGCCTGACGCTGCATGTTCGATCCCATCAGCGCGCGGTTGGCGTCATCATTTTCAAGGAACGGGATTAGCGATGCGGCAACCGACACAAGCTGCTTCGGCGACACGTCCATCAGCGTAATGTTGTCAGGAATCGCCATCAGGAATTCACCGGCCTGACGCGAGGACACGAGCTCTTCGACGAAGCCCTTGGTCGGGTTCAGTTCAGCGTTGGCCTGCGCAATCGTATGCTTGGCTTCTTCCATCGCTGACAGATAAACCACGTCATCGGTGACCTTGTGGTCAACGACTTTGCGATATGGTGTTTCAATGAAACCATATTTGTTGACGCGGCTGAAGCTGGCAAGTGAGTTAATTAGGCCGATGTTCGGCCCTTCAGGCGTTTCAATCGGGCAGATGCGGCCATAATGCGTCGGGTGAACGTCGCGAACTTCAAAGCCCGCCCGTTCACGCGTAAGACCACCTGGTCCAAGCGCCGAAACGCGGCGCTTGTGCGTGACTTCGGACAGTGGATTGGTCTGGTCCATGAATTGCGACAGCTGCGATGAACCAAAGAATTCGCGCACCGCGGCAACCGCAGGCTTCGCGTTGATCAGGTCGTTTGGCATGACAGTTGAGACGTCAACCGAGCTCATACGCTCCTTCACTGCGCGCTCCATGCGGAGGAGACCAACGCGATACTGGTTTTCGAGCAATTCGCCGACCGACCGCACACGACGATTGCCGAGATTGTCGATGTCGTCGATTTCGCCCTTGCCGTCTTTCAGGCCAACCAGCGTCTTGACGACCGCCATGATGTCCTCACGGCGCAGCGTTGTGTAATCATCAGGCGCATCGAGTTCGAGACGCATGTTGAGCTTGACGCGGCCAACCGCTGACAGGTCATAACGATCCGCATCGAAGAATAACCCTGAGAACAAGGCTTCGGCGGTTTCGCGCGTGGGCGGTTCGCCGGGGCGCATGACGCGATAGATGTCACTGAGCGCATGATCGCGGTCTTCGGCCTTGTCGACTTTCAGCGTGTTGCGGATCCACGGCCCTGTGTTGACATGGTCGATGTCGAGCAGCGCGATCGACTCAATGCCTGCCTTGTCGAGCAGTTCAAGATTTTCGGCGGACAATTCGTCACCCGCTTCGACATAAATCTCGCCCGTGGTTTCATTGATCAGGTCGATCGCCGAATAGCGGCCAAAGATTTCCTCGGTCGGGATCAGGAGCATTTCGAGGCCGTCTTTGCCCGCCTTGGTTGCGGCACGGGGACTGACTTTCTGTCCGGCGGCGAACACGACTTCACCCGACTTGGCATCGACAACATCATACATCGGCTTCTGGCCACGCCAGTTTTCACTGACATAGGGAACCTGCCATCCGCCCTTGCCGCGCACATAGGTGACGGTATTGTAGAATTCGGCGAGAATTTCTTCGGGGCTCATGCCCTGGCGCACGACGTTGAACTTGCCGCTCTTGACGCCATCTTCGGTCTGGATCGAATTGTTGTGCGCGTTGAGCGGACCCGTGGGATCCTTGATCGTCACATAATCGTCGCGGACCTCGATGATTTCGCAAACCTGCGTGCCGCACAGCTGAACAAGATCACCAACCGCGAAATTGCCCTTTGCTTCCTTGCTCATCACGACTTTAAGCGTGGCATTGCCTAGCGACTGGAGCAGCGCCGTGACGGGCAGCTTGCGCTTGCGGTCGATGCGGACGTTGACGATGTCCTTGGCGTCAAATTCAAAATCGAGCCACGAACCGCGATAGGGAATGACGCGTGCGGCGAACAGATATTTGCCTGATGAGTGGGTCTTGCCGCGGTCATGGTCAAACAACACGCCCGGCGAACGGTGCATCTGGCTGACGATAACACGTTCGGTGCCGTTGATCACGAACGTGCCGTTGTGCGTCATCAGCGGCATGTCGCCCATGTAAACGTCTTGTTCTTTAATATCGAGGACCGAACGGGTTTCGGTTTCGCTGTCCACTTCGAACACGATCAGGCGCAGCGTTACGCGCATTGGCGCCGCATAGGTGATCCCGCGCTGGCGGCACTCTTCGGTGTCGAACTTGGGATCTTCAAGGACGTAATCGACAAAATCGAGCTCAGCCGTGCCGGCGAAGTCGCGGATCGGGAACACGCTACGCAGCGTTTTTTCGAGGCCCGAGACGTAGCCGATCGACGCATCCGAGCGCAAGAACTGCTCATATGATTCGCGCTGCACTTCGATCAAGTTGGGCATCGCCACGACTTCGTGGATGTTGCCGAAAACCTTACGAATGCGCTTTGAGAAAATCGCCGGAGCCGCTTGCGTTGCCATGGTCGTTCGTCGTCCTTATCCGTCCAGGGGCTTGAAACCCCACGAAAAAAAGTGCGCGTTCCCGTGGTGGAAACCGCACTGCCAGCGTATGTAAACCTGTCCAAAGCCCCCAATGCGTCGTGCTGAACTCCGCCGAGCCAGCATGTCCCGAGGGCGGGAAGGCGACCTTACTCACATTGCGATGAGGGGCGGTCGTAAATGTCGTATCAGAGCCATATAGGATGAGGGTGTAGGATTGGGAAGGGGGATGTTGCGCCGATAAAAAAAGGCGGCTCCTTTTGAGGAACCGCCGTTTTCTATTTCGGCAAGTCATGGGCAAAGCCCATGCCGTCGGTCGGGCGTGGCCTGCCGTCCGGTCTTGCGGGAGTCGGGGTTTAGCATCGCTAAACCCACGCCCCGCTTCGACTTACTTAAGCTCGACAGTCGCGCCGGCAGCAACGAGCTGTGCCATGACCTTGTTGGCTTCGTCTTTCGACACGCCTTCCTTGATCGCCTTAGGTGCTGCTTCAACTGCGGCCTTGGCTTCGGTGAGGCCCAGACCGGTAATCGCACGGACTTCCTTGATGACTGCGATCTTGTTGCCGCCGTCGCCTGTCAGGATGACGTCGAATTCGGTCTGCTCTTCAACCGCAGGACCAGCGGCTGCGGCAGGACCGGCAACAGCAACAGCAGCAGCGGCCGAAACGCCCCACTTTTCTTCAAGCAGCTTCGAAAGTTCAGCCGCTTCGATAACGGTCAGAGCCGACAGGTCGTCGACGATTTTGTTCAGATCAGCCATTTTGATATTCCTTGAGTTTGTTGATTACGAAACGAAAAACTATGCGGCTTCCTTTTCGGCATAAGCCGAGAGGACGCGGGCGAGTTGCCCGGCCGGTGCCTGGATGATCTGCACGACCTTGGTTGCTGGTGCTTGCACCAGGCCAATGATCTTCGCGCGCAATTCATCAAGCGACGGCAAGGTCGCCAGTGCCTTCACGCCATCCACGTTGAGAAGCGTATCGCCCATCGCACCGCCAACGAGTTCGAACTTGTCGTTCGCCTTCGCAAATTCCACGGCCACTTTTGCGGCAGCCACGGGGTCGGTCGATGTTGCAAAACCCGTTGGGCCGGTCAGCATATCGCTGAGCGCAGCATACGGGGTGCCCACAATCGCGAGTTTGGCGAGCTTATTCTTCGTGACCTTGAAACTGGCCCCAGCGTCACGCATTTTCATCCGCAGATCGGTCGTTTGTGCGACTGTCAGCCCGAGATTACGGGCAACAACGACAACGCCGACTGTGGCGAGGCTTGCGTTCAGACTGGTAACCAGATCGGACTTTTCAGTACGGTCCATGCCATTCTCCACACGTTCAGACACGCCGACATGACGCATCTGTTGAGCCGAAATGGATCGCTGGATAGCGAGCCAATACGGCCCGCCCGAGGGGTCTGGTTACCCGGCGCACGTCAGTGTGACGAGCGACAAAAACTTTTCCCCGTCTCGGCTGGAAATTAAGCAACGCCACATGCGGTGCACCAACTGTCTCGGACGGCCTAACCGGCATGATGCAGGTTAAGTAATGGGTGCCAAATAACGGGATCGCTGCAGAGGTCAAGTCTAGCGTGGTGACCACTAAACGAATCGTTTAGATACGCCAGGTCTCTGATGGGCTAGTACCGCTAAAAGCTCATAGAGGATGTCGACCATGGGTTATTTAGATTTAGGGTCAAACGGTGCTGTAAGCCGCGCAATGCCGACCGCGGCGCGCCTGCCTGAAACATCACTTGCCGCGGCCCAGAAAATTGTTGGCGATGCGACAAAGGGTAAAGTTCACGACATCAAGGCAATTGAAACCAAACTCGCTGGGATCGAATCGAAGGATCCGGCGCGCGCCGCCGAAGTTCGCAAGGCCGTTGAGACACTGCTGTCCCCAACTGAAGTGGGTGAACTGCGCCGTGCCGCCGATGATCGCGCTGCTGTTTATGCGGGTAAGCCCATAATCATAACGTTGAAAGATGGCACCAAGACCGATGGTTCTGGCGTTCGCATGTCTGGTAACGAGCCAAAATATGAACCTGATAAATGGAATCAAGGCGTAAGTTCGGCTGAGCAACGGTTCAACAATTGCTATGCCTATGCCGTCAACGACTTGTCGCTCACGCGAAGCGGCAAGCCTCAACCTGGCGAGCGGGCAAATAATCCGCAGAATTATTTCACCGATGGAAAGATCGACATTGGAAAATTGAAAACAGCGATAGCGGCGGATGGAAAGACAACGGGTATTCAGTGGCTCGGTGAAAAACCGTCTGACACTTTGAAAGCGCCAAAAGGAAGCTATATCGTCGCACTGGTCGTCGATAATAAAGACGGTATTCAAGATTATCATTGGTATCGTCACAACGAGGACGGGTCGTGGAGCGGCAAGGGTGGCAGTGGTCCTGCAACTGATCTGGACGGTGCTGGAAAGCTTATTGTTGATCCGCGCACAGCAAACCGATTTGTCGGGACGGATCGCAGCGGCAATGAATTGAACTATGTCAAATTTGTCGGCTATTATGCGGTGACGCCCGGCGCTCAGGTCGGGCCCAAGCCATAGGACGTCAGTTTGTGCATGACTTAACGCAAGCCGTATCGCGATTTTTTTGCATCGCAGTGGCCTTTGCGTCGACTGCCTGTGCCCCGGCACGCAGTCCGGAAAGTTCAAACACAAACGTTATCCGTGCTGGAGCGACCACGACGATGCCCAAACTATCCGACTTGAAACTCGACGAGACCACAAGCTATGATGATGTCATCAGCCGCTGGGGAAAACCTGAAAACTTTGGTCCGGGGGACAGCCTTCGTCTGTATAATCTTGACAGCAATGAACAACTTTGGCTGACCTTCTCGGCCCCGGATGCGGGTACATTAACCCGCGCTGTTGTGGTTGGTGTCGGACCTGCGCCGACACCCAAATTATTAATGGATACGCACCCGCTTACCAAAAAGCGGCGTTGTGATCAGCTTGATTTCAAAAAATCGACCAGCGCGACGCAAGTGAACGCAGCGTGGGGCCCGCCCGACAATGTTATCGGATCGGGCATCGATAATTGGATCTACCAATTGGCCGATGGCACATCCGTGTCACTCGTTTTTTCTGCGGGCAAAGTGGTCAATGCAAATGGGTGCAGTTAGCTAACTAAAAAAATGAGCCGGAACTTTCGTTCCGACCCAGATTTTTGAAGTTGGTAACGCTTACGCTGTAACTTCAGCTACGTCGATCTTGATGCCTGGACCCATCGAAGAGCTCATGGCGATCTTCTTCAGATATTTGCCCTTCGCGCCCGATGGCTTGGCCTTCGAAACCGCATCAACAAGTGCGTCGAAATTGGCGCGCAGGTCTTCGGCGGCGAACGATGCCTTGCCGATGCCCGAATGAATGATCCCGGCTTTTTCAACGCGATATTCAACCTGGCCACCCTTAGCGGCCTTCACAGCGTCACCGACGTTCATCGTGACCGTGCCGAGTTTCGGGTTGGGCATCATGCCCTTTGGCCCGAGGATTTTGCCGAGACGACCAACAAGACCCATCATGTCAGGCGTCGCGATGCAGCGATCGAAATCGACCTTGCCGCCCTGAACGATGTCGAGCAGGTCTTCGGCACCGACAACATCAGCACCGGCTTCGCGGGCTTCATCCGCCTTGGCACCCTTGGCGAAGACGCCAACACGAACTGTCTTACCCGTGCCCTTGGGCAGAGTCACAACGCCACGAACCATCTGATCCGCGTGGCGGGGGTCAACGCCCAGTGCCAGTGCGACTTCAATGCTTTCGTCGAACTTCGATGTGGCGTTCGCTTTGGCAATGGCAATGGCTTCGTCAATGCCATGCAGCTTTTCGCGGTCAACAAGAGCGTGGACTTTTGCGCGTTTTGTCAGTTTTGCCATGATTTAGCCCTCCACCACTTCGAGGCCCATTGCGCGGGCGCTGCCTTCGATGATCCGCGTGGCGGCGTCGATGTCGTTGGCGTTCAAATCTTTCATCTTCAATTCGGCGATTTCGCTCAGTTTGCTGCGCGTGATCTTTCCGGCGGAAACCTTGCCGGGTTCTTTCGAACCGGATTTCAGATTGGCCGCTTTCTTGATGAGAAAGCTCGCTGGCGCCGACTTGGTGATGAATGAAAAGCTGCGGTCCGCATAAACGGTGATGACCGTCGGGATCGGCATGTTCTTTTCGATCTCGGTCGTCGCCGCGTTGAACGCTTTGCAGAATTCCATGATGTTGACGCCGCGCTGACCCAAAGCAGGCCCGATCGGCGGTGACGGGTTTGCAGCACCCGCAGGCACCTGCAATTTAATATAACCAGTAATCTTCTTCGCCATTTACTCACCCTTTCTCAGGTTTAGCGGTTCAAACGGTCTTACGACCTCCCGCAGTTACTTCGAGCGTTCAACTTGCTCGAATTCCAGTTCGACCGGGGTGGCCCGGCCAAAAATGCTAACGCTGACCTTCACACGGCTGCGGTCAAAATCCAGTTCCTCGACAATGCCGTTAAAGCTCGCGAACGGCCCGTCGAGAACCTTGACCGAGTCGCCGATTTCGTAATCAACCTTGATCTTGGTCTTCGGTGCGGCGGCGGCTTCTTCCTTGGTGTTCAGGATGCGCGCGGCTTCGGCTTCACTTATTGGCTGGGGTTTGCCCATCGAGCCGAGGAAACCTGTAACCTTCGGCGTGTTCTTGACGAGGTGATAGACGTCGTCGTTCATGTTCAGCTTGGCAAGGACATAACCGGGGAAAAACTTCTTTTCCGACTGAATCTTCTTGCCGCGCCGCACTTCGGTGATGGTTTCGGTCGGCACTTCGACGGATTCGACCAGTGCCTCAAGACCAAGGCGTGTTGCATCCGCCATGATCGCGTCGCGAACTTTGTTTTCGAAGCCCGAATATGCGTGAATGATATACCAGCGTGACATTTGGTTCGTTATCCTACCAGCGACATCAGCGCTTTGACGATCGCACCGAATGCGGAATCAAGGCCGAAGAAAAAGATGCTCAGAACAACTGTCATGATGACGACCATGACGGCGGTCATCATGGTTTCACGGCTGGTCGGCCAGACGACC
>JAYTWA010000126.1:0-3560 GCA_043743675.1 Sphingomonadales bacterium | reverse complement strand
ATTCGTTGGACGCCGTGTCGCACGCCGATAGCATTAGGAGCAGTAGGATAAGTCGCATCAGATGGCGCTGATTGTCACCGGCAATCCATCGCGCGGCTTGGGGATTGGCCATGCCTGCCACTTTTTGCCGCTGGTTTCGGCCAGATCAATCCGGTGTATGCGAAGCAGATGCCACATCAAAATCTTGGTCTGCATATAGGCAAAATGGAGGCCAAGACACATATGCGCACCGCCGCCGAACGGCACCCAGGCATATTTGTGCCGTCCCTTCGACGCTTCGGGGGTGAAGCGCATCGGGTCGAACTTTTCGGGTTCGGGCCAATATTCGGGCATGTGATGGACATGCGAAATCTGGATGCCAACGAACGTGCCGACGGGGAAATCATAGCCCCCAAAGGAGAATGGCTTGAGCGCCCGGCGGGGCAATGACGGGACCGGCGCCATGAAACGCAGCGATTCCTTAAATGCCATTTCAGTGAGCGTCAGATCGCCGAGCCGGTCATAGGGCAAGTCATCGTCATTAACGCCTAGCTCATCCATTTCGATGCGCAGCTTGTCCTGCCATTCGGGATTGCGGCCAAGCAGCATCACCATCGAGGTTGCGGACGACGTGATCGTGTCATGCGCGGCCATCATCAGAAAATTCATGTGATCGACAATCGCGCCGTCGCTCAGATAGCTGCCATCCTCGTTCGTTGTCCGGCAAATCTGGCTGAACATATCATTCGCCGTGCCCGCACGCCGCTTGGGCACTTCCTTGCCAAAATAATCGACCAGATATTTGCGGCCCGCAACGCCCTTGCCCATCGGCGTGCCGGGAATGGGCTGGCGGATCGGCGTCACCGATGCCTGCACCATGTCGACAAACGCCTTGTTGATCTTGGCCGCTTCGGGACCAAATGGTATGCCAAGGAAAGACGTCGCCGCAAGATCGAGCGTCAGTGCCTTGATCGCCGTGTAGAAATTGATTGGCTTGCCCGCCCATTGCGCCACCCGCGCCTTGATCCCGGCATTGAGCGCATCGGCATACATGCGCATCGGTTCAGGCTTGAACGCGACCGACAAAATCCGCCGGTCCGCGCGGTGCTTGTCACCGTCGATCAGCATAAGTCCACCGGGGAACAGCTGGTTGAGTGTGACGCCCCAGCCTTGTTCGGATGAAAATACCTTGTCCTTGTCAAACAGGACGAGTTCGTTCGCTTCGGCACCAACCAAGTGAACAAAACGTCCGCCAAAGCTGTTCGCACGGAAGACCGGACCGTAGGTTTCGATCATCTTTTTGGTAAAGGCGGGCGGATCGGCGAGCTGTTCGAGCGTTGTGCCGATGACCGGCCAGCCGTCCTTCCCCGGAATATGATCGACATCCTGCCCCCGTTCAGGCGGCAACCAGTGTGGATTGGCAGGAAAAGTGTCAGCGCGTGGCATCGGGCAATCCTCTCGATTGCCCGATACCTAGCGCGACTTAGGTTTCAGTTAAAGACCGAGAACGCGGCGCGTAATCAGTTGCTGCCCTGCGCGCTTGATCGCGTCGAGCAGACCGTTTTTTTTCTTTGCGGTCTGGTTGCAGAATCCCGGTGTCGTGGCCTGCGTTGTCGCTTGTGTTGTCGCGGCAGTATCCAGCGCGAGAAACTCGGTTGCCGGCAATATCTTTTCAGCGGCCTGACGCGCAATCATCATCGTCAGTGAATCCTGTGATGTCAGCGATACTTTCGTTGGGCAGTTTTCTGCCGCTTTCTGCACCGTTGCGCCATTACCAAGCACGACCTTTGCAAGATCGCCAACGCCCAAAGCCTGCGCTGGCGCGCTTATCATCGCTAGCGTCATAACAACGCTCGTTCCAAATTTCATGTTCATTTCGATTCCCCTCACGCTTACTTTTGCATCGCTATGTGTCGCAGGAGTCGCGATGAAATCCAAGCACTTAGAACAAGGCTTGACGCGCATCGGTTTTCCGCGCCAAACAACTGTATTACTGAATCAAAACAGAGGCTTTTTATGACACGCGCGCTTGCTTTTGCTTTGTGTTTTGCTGTTCCGTTGACTGCGGTGCCCGTGAGAGTCGTTGCGGCCCCTGCAAAAGTTAAAAAGGCCCTGACCCCGGCTGAAAAGATGCGCAAATTGTTTGTTGACAGTGACGAGGCGTCGCTCAAGCGCAATCCGCTCAATGCGCTGTTCCGTGGCGACCTGCGCTACGCTGACCGGCTGGGCGATTTCGGCACTGAAGCGTCGTTCAATGCCGAGCGTGCAGCAGGTGAAAGTGATCTGAAAAACCTGCACACGATACCGCGAGCCAAGTTAAGCGCCACCGACAAGATTGCCTATGACGTTTTCGAATTCCAGACGGTCGATGGCCTAAAAAATCTGCGTCCTGAAATCTTGGCGCTCACCAAAGTGCGCCCGATCAACCATTTCTATGGCTTTCATACATTTTACCCGACCTTTGCCAGTGGGAAAGGCGCAGCTCCATTCAAGACCGTGGTTGATTATGACAACAACCTGAAACGCCACAAAGAATTCGTCCAGCTTATCGACCGGTCAATCGGCCGTTTCCGCGAAGGCATGGGTACGGGCGTTGTCGAAACCAAACTGACCATCCGCAATGTCATCGAACAGCTGGATGCGCAGCTCAAACAGACGCCCGAAGAATCCCCCTATTTTGCCCCGGCCAAGGCTATACCCGAAACATTCAGTGCAGCGGACAAAGCACGCATTCCTGGCGAATACCGCACGGCAATCGCCGATGGAATATTCCCGTCATATCGCCGTTTACGTGCGTTTCTGATTGATGAATATCTGCCCGTCGCCCGCGAAGATGTGGGGCTGAGCGCAATGAAGGGCGGCGATGTCCTGTATCAACAGCTTATCGAAAGCACGACGACACTGCCTTTGAAGGCTGATGCCATCCACACTCTCGGCCTGACCGAAGTGGCGCGCATCCGCACCGCAATGGAAGGCGTAAAGAACGAAGTTGGCTTCACGGGGACGCTCAACGAATTTTTCGAAAATCTTCGCACCGACCCAAAGCTGAAACCCGCATCGCGTGAAGCCTTGACGCAGGGCTATTATGACATTGGCAAGAAAGTCGACGCGGTGATTGGCACGTATTTCGCGACGCTGCCAAAGACCAAGCTCGACATTCGCCCCTATGAACCATTCCGCGAAAAGTTCGAAGCGGGCGGTTCGTATGAGCAGGGAACGCCCGATGCAAAGCGGCCCGGTGTTTTCTATTTCAACGCCTATGACCTGCCGTCGCGGACGACGCCCGGGATGACAACACTTTACTTGCATGAAGGATCGCCGGGCCACCACTTCCAGATCAGCCTGGCACAGGAAAATGATGCGCTGCCACCTTTCATGCGCTTCGGGGGCAACACTGCTTATGTTGAGGGCTGGGCCCTATATTCGGAAACGCTCGGTTATCCGATGGACTTCTATAAAGACCCCTATCAGCGGATGGGCACGCTCAGCGACGAGATGCTCCGCGCGATGCGGCTTGTTGTTGATACAGGCTTGCATTCCAAAGGATGGGGCCGCGACCAATCCATCGCTTACATGATGGC
>JAYTWA010000125.1:0-6205 GCA_043743675.1 Sphingomonadales bacterium | reverse complement strand
GCGAAACGCGCCGAAGCTGGCGATGTTGATCTGATCGTCTTTCCAGAAATGCAGCTGATCGGGTATCCAGCGGAAGACATGATCGAAAAGCCTGCTCTGTCGGCGCAGGCTTCAGTCGAATTGCACCGTTTGGCGCGCGCAACCGGCGACGGCGGCCCCGCCATGATCGTCGGCACGCTGATCCGTGAAGGTGACGCGCTGTATAATTCGGTCGTGCTGCTTGACGGCGGCGCAGTCGCGGCAGTGAGGCACAAGCATGAGCTGCCGAATTACGGTACGTTCGATGAAAAACGGCACTTCACATCGGGGCCGCTGCCTGATCCGATTGATTTTCGTGGCGTCACGATAGGCATCCCAATTTGCGAAGACGTCTGGTTTCCCGCGGTTTGCGCCAATTTGAAAGCCAAAGGCGCTGAATTCATCCTTGCGATGAACGGCAGCCCTTATGAGATCGATAAGGATGATTATCGCGCATCGAAAGTCGCCGGCGCGCGAGTGGCGGAAACCGGCCTGCCTTTTGCCTATCTCAATCGCACCGGTGGACAGGATGAACTGGTCTTTGATGGCGCGTCATTCATCCTCAATGGCGACGGATCAATGGCGCATCAGCTGCCCGATTGGGAAAATGCGCTGCGGCTGACGACTTGGACGCGTGGGGCGGATGGTTGGTGCTGCGAACCCGGCGAGATTTGCGCGCTAGAAGCGCATCCCGCCGACACATGGCACGCTATGATGATCGGCCTGCGGGATTATGTGAATGCCAATCGCTTTCCGGGGATCATTCTTGGCCTGTCGGGCGGGATCGACAGCGCTATCTGCGCCGCGATTGCTGCCGACGCGCTGGGGCCGGACCGGGTGTGGTGCGTGATGTTGCCCAGCCGCTTTACGTCGCAAGCCAGCCTTGATGATGCTGCGGAATGCGCAGCGATGATCGGTTGCAAGCTCGACACAATCCCGATTGCCCCTGCGGTCGAAGCCTTTGACGTCATGCTGTCAGGCTCGTTCGCGGATCAAATCTATGATCTGACTGAAGAAAATATCCAGTCGCGCATCCGTGGCGTCACGCTGATGGCGCTGTCCAACAAGTTCGGTCCCATGCTGGTAACGACGGGGAATAAGTCCGAAATGGCGGTGGGCTATGCGACCATATATGGCGACATGGCAGGCGGCTATAATCCGATTAAGGATGCGTATAAAATGACGGTGTTCGCGCTCGCTAAATGGCGTAATGCAAACATCCCTCGTTTGTCGCTGAACCCAGTTGCGAACGTCATGCCCGAGAGCATCATCACTAAGCCGCCAAGTGCCGAACTCCGCCCTGACCAGAAGGACTCGGACAGCCTGCCTGATTATCCGGCGCTCGACCCGATCCTGATGGGCCTCGTCGAAGAAGAATTGTCCGTCGATGATGTTGCTGCGCGCGGGTTTGACCGCGATGTCGTCGCAAAGATCGAGCGCCTGCTCTACACAGCGGAATATAAACGCCGTCAGGCACCCCCCGGCGTTAAACTCGGCAAGAAATATTTCGGACGTGACCGGCGCTATCCGATCACGAATGCGTTTCGGACCGGGCAGTGACGATTACCACGCGCTTTGCCCCCTCGCCCACGGGTCGCCTGCACGTCGGCAACATCCGCGCCGCTTTGCACAATTGGTTGTGGGCAAAGCGGCATGGTGGCCGCTTCCTGCTGCGTATTGATGATACCGATGCCGAGCGTTCGACCGAGGCGTTTGTGGCAGCGATCCGCACCGATCTCGACTGGCTTGGCCTGACGCGTGATGGCGAGGAGCAGCAGTCGGCACGTTTTAATTTATATGAAGCGCAGTTTGATCGGCTGAAAGCAGCTGGCCGCGTTTATCCTGCGTATGAAACGCCGCAGGAACTTGATCTTAAACGCAAAGTGCAACTCGGGCGCGGCCTGCCCCCGGTGTATGACCGCGCGGCGTTGCGTGTTCCAGCTCCGGAAGGCGTCGCCCCGCATTGGCGCTTCAAGCTTGATCATGACGTCATGATCATATGGGACGATCTGGTGCGCGGGCCTCAGAAATTCGACCCCAGAACCATGTCGGACCCCATTGTCCGCCGTGCGGACGGTTCGTGGCTCTATCTGTTGCCCAGCGTCATCGATGACATCGACATGGAGATTACCGACGTCGTGCGCGGTGAGGATCATGTGTCAAACACCGCGACACAGCTTCAGATGTTCTCGGCATTGGGGGCCGCGCCGCCAAGGTTCGCGCATGAAGCGCTGCTGACGGGCAGCGAGGGCAAACTGTCAAAACGCCTCGGCGCTCTGGGCTGCGATGAATTGCGCGAGGCGGGGATCGAACCGATTGCGTTGCTGGCCTTGCTTGCGCGGCTGGGCACGAGCGATCCAGTCGAGCCTGTGACCGACTTGGCTCCGTTGATCGACACCATCGACTTCCACCGCTTCGGTCGCGCTCCCGCACGTTTCGACATGGCGGAGTTGGAAGGTGTGAATGCCAAGGTCATCCATCACCTTTCCTACGATGCCGTCGCGGACCGCCTTCCCGCAGGCATGGACGCCGCGGCATGGGAAGCCGTGCGCCCCAATCTCAAGACCATCGCTGATGCAACCGATTGGTGGCACGTGATCGAAGGTCCGGTTGAAGCCACTAACGATCCTGACGACGCCGCCTTCCTGTCCGAAGCCGCCGATCTCGCCGCGACCCTGAACTGGACCGCAGACCCCTGGCACGCGCTGACAAACGCCCTCAAGACGTCAACCGGCCGCACTGGCAAAATGCTCTTCATGCCCCTCCGCCGCGCGCTAACGGGTCGCGATCATGGGCCGGATATGGCGGCGCTATTGCCGTTGATCGGAAGGGAACGGGCTTTAGAGCGGTTGTCCGTCAAAACGGGCTGAAATCCACTCCGCCGCTGCCACCCAGTCATCGATTCGTGCATGAGCATCCGCCGCAGGTGGTGTGACCTTCGCCATGATCGGCTCGGCGATCATGTGGAGTCGCCATGCACTAGGGGCGGCCTTCGCCACCGATGTATGATGCTGCGCCAGATCGTCGACGAAAACTGTCACCGTGGGCGCAAATTCGGCAATCAGCCGCGCGACCGGATCGCCTTTACCGCCCTGATTGGTAACGACGCGGTGCGAGATGCCGTGGCCCGCCAGCTGAATGCTGCGAGCTTCGTTAAACTTGTCGGTCAGGTTGGTCAGGACAACAATGTCGGCACTATCCGACAGCATGTCCATTGCATCGCGCGCGCCGGGCACGAGCGTCTGCCGGTGCATCTCGCTTTCAAAAAAGCCGTCGAGCAATCCCCAGATGTCTTCTCGCGCCAACGCAACGCCGTTGCGTGTCAGCGGTTCGGCAAAGGCGCGCTCTATCGCAAAATCACAACCATGCGCCTCGTGCAGCCAATCCTTGAAATGGCTGACCATGTGGAGCAGCACTTCGTCGCAGTCGGTTATGAGAAGCGGACGGCTCAACGCCCGAGCCTGTCGCGCGTGCCGAGCAAAACGCCGGGGGAAACGTCGAGCGCACAGGCGCAGGCGATCAGGTCTGGCTCATGCGCCTCGAGAAACGCAATGACGCCATCGAGGAGCGCCGGATCATTGATCCGCCCGCGAATATCATCCCCTTCCAAGCCGGTCAGCGCCAGAAACCGGTCGGCACGATCAGGCTGCTGCAAGACCCAGACCAGCGCATTCAGCGCCAGCGTGTCCGCGCCATTTGAATCGCGATTTGTTTCTTGGCTGCTCATCGCTTAATCCCCGGCTGGTATCGAACAAGGACTGAACGCGTGGCAAAGAAGGTGCTCGTTGTCGAGGACAACGAACTCAATCTGCGATTATTTTGCGATCTGCTGCGCGCGCATGAGTATGAGGCCGAAGCCGTGCGCGACGGACGTGAGGCGATGGAGCGCGCGCGGGCGTTCGAACCTGATCTGATCGTGATGGATATTCAGATGCCGCATGTGACGGGGCTGGAACTGACCATCGCGATCCGCGCTGATGCTGAACTGACAAGCATCCCGATTATGGCTGTCACGGCCTATGCTGGCAAAGGTGATGAGGAACGCATCAGAGCGGCAGGTGCCAATGCCTATGTGTCGAAGCCGATTTCACTGATGCGCTTTATTGAAACGGTGGAGGGGCTGATCTGCCCCCCGGTCGACGCTATTTAATCTTCGCTTCTTTGAACTCGACATGCTTGCGCACGACGGGGTCATATTTACGCATCACCATTTTTTCGGAGGTATTCGGGCTGCGCGGGTTTTTCTTAGTGGTGTAATAAAAGCCGGTGTCAGCGGTGCTGACGAGCTTGATCTTGACCGTGACCGGCTTTGCCATGACGTAAACTTTCGAATCTGAATATGAGGCTGTCGCCACTGACGATGAAGCGCGCCAAAGTCAAGCCGCAGGTCGGTGTTAACGCCTTGTTTACCCTGTTTGGTGCACCTTTAACATGCAAAGTGATGGGGACCGATGATGGGTTTAGGGGCAGATGCCAAATTGGCGGTAAGGGCTGACTTATGCGACCGCATCGACCGCCTGGCACGCGAGTTGCCGCATATTAAGACATGTATATTAGCCACCGCCGTTGATGATATTCGCCGCATGGCGCGCAACAATGATCTGATCCCGCTTGCCGAACTAGCGCGGCGACTCGAGAGCGCAATTGCCGATTCGAGCGGTGCAACAATGGTGCTGCCCTTTCTTGAGGCGATGGGCGATGCAGTCGGTTGTGACAGTATCGATCCCGCGGCCGCGCAATCCTATCTTGCGTCGGTGGGGCTGCGGCTCCACGGCTGATTGGCCGTGAATACATTTATTTCCGCCTTGATTGCTGTCCTGCTGGCCGAAATTGGTGGGCGGGCGACGCAGTTTGTGCGGCTTCCGCGATTGTCATGGGCGGCAACATTATTGGGTGTCGCAGTTGGAATTTCGGCTTTCGCCGGGGCCAGCCTTGCGCCGACAATGAATGCCCATGCCCGCGCGCTGATGCTGGGCGTCGCGTTGATACTCACTGGATTTGGTCAATTTGGCAGAGGCCCGTCGGGCGATCCGCCATCGACATTCATCGAAATGCTGCTTTTTGTTTGGCGGTCAAGCGCGCCCTTCCTCGCATTTGCGTTTTCGATCTGGAAAGGCGCCCCCATTGGTGCGGCGGCGGGGGCATTGGCTGGAATCGCCGGTGCTGTCGCATTGGGGGCGGTGCCATTGTCATCACAAACCTTCCTCTGGGCGCGGCGGGCAGCAGGCGTTACAATGACATTTATTGGAATTTATGCGGCGCTCTGGGCATTGCGCCTGATCGCCTGACATCCCACATTATTGCCAACGATGGACCTTATTACGTCCGCGCGGGTTTCCGCACGGAACACATCATAAAGGGAATAGAAATGGCCAAAGCACCAAAAATAAAGTTGAAAACGCCCACAGATTTGAAAACCAATCAGGCTGCGACGGTTGCCGATGCGTTAAATGGCTTGTTGGCGGATACTTATGCGCTTTATTTCAAGACCAAGAATTTCCACTGGCACGTCACCGGCCCGCATTTCCGCGATTATCATCTGATGTTCGATGAACAGGCCGCACAAATGCTCCTGGCGACGGATTTGATTGCAGAGCGTGTCCGCAAAACCGGCAACGTGACGCTACGCTCGATTGGCGACGTGTCGCGGCACCAGTCACTGACCGATAACAACGCCGATTTCGTGCCCGCAGCTGCGATGCTGGCGGAACTGCGTGATGACAACCTCAAAATGGTCGAAAAACTGCGTGCTGCGAAGGATTTGGCAGACACAGCAAAGGACAACGCGACCTCGGCAGTGATTGATAACTGGACGGATGAGGCCGAACAGCGTGCATGGTTCCTGTTCGAAGCGGCACAAAACGCCTAATGCAAGGGCATTATGCGCGCTTTTTCCGAACTTCTTGACCGCCTGATCTATACGCGCAGCCGCAACGCCAAACTGAGGCTGATCGGCGATTACCTGAAAATTACGCCTGACCCCGACCGGGGTTGGGCGCTGGCGGTGCTAACAGGCGGGCTGGATTTGCCATCGGTCAAACCGGCCATTGTTCGCGCGCTGATCGAGGATCGTGTCGATCCCGTGCTCTACCGCATGAGCCGCGATTATGTTGGTGATAGTGCCGAAACAATTTCGCTGTTGTGGCCTGAACGTCCAGTGTTGGGCGCGATTGACCTGTCGCTGGGG
>JAYTWA010000124.1:0-2499 GCA_043743675.1 Sphingomonadales bacterium | reverse complement strand
TTCTTGTCATTGACCAGCGCCGCGAGCGCTTCGATCAGCTTGCCCTTCTGCACGCCATAAGGAATTTCACTGACCACCGCGACCCATGTGCCGCGCCCTAGGTCTTCGACCGCCCATTTCGACCGCACCCGAAAACTGCCGCGCCCGGTCGCATAGGCCTGTGCTATCGCCGCTGGCATATCCACGATCAGCCCGCCGGTCGGCAAATCCGGCCCGCGCACAAAGTCGAGCAGCGATATGTCCTCGGCCTCGGGCTGGTCGATCAGGTGCATCGCCGCATCAATGACCTCGGCGGCGTTATGCGGCGGAATGTTCGTCGCCATCCCCACCGCAATCCCGCTTGCGCCATTCGCCAGCAGATTGGGGAACAGCCCCGGCATCACTTCCGGCTCTTCGTCTTCACCATTATAAGTCGGGCGATAATCGACGGTGCCGTCGTCCAGCCCCGCCATCAAATCAATGGCAACCGCGGTCAACCGTGCTTCGGTATAACGGTAAGCCGCGGCATTATCGCCATCGACATTGCCGAAATTACCCTGACCATCGACCAGCGGATAGCGTAGCGAAAATGTCTGCGCCAAACGTACCATCGCATCATAAACCGACTGGTCGCCATGCGGATGATATTTGCCGATAACATCGCCAACAACGCGCGCGCATTTCTTATATCCGCTCGCCGGATCGAGCTTCAGCAACCGCATCGCCCACAGCAAACGCCGGTGCACCGGTTTCAAGCCGTCGCGCAAATCAGGGAGCGACCGCGCCGTGATCGTCGACATCGCATAAACCAGATAGCGATCCGACAGCGCACTATCGAACGGCGCATCGACG
Source organism: Sphingomonadales bacterium (assembly GCA_043743675.1). Lineage (GTDB taxonomy): Bacteria > Pseudomonadota > Alphaproteobacteria > Sphingomonadales > Sphingomonadaceae > Sphingomonas_O. Next base: position 1,668 of record JAYTWA010000124.1, on the reverse strand, counting down.
ATATGGTCAAAAGGGTCAGTAAGGTCAGCCGCCATCATGCCCGCCTAGCAGCGAAGAATCAGCAATGCGAGAGGGCCAAAAGCAAAAGGCCGGACTGTCTGCGGACAGTCCGGCCCAATGATCTACCAGTGCGACCCGGCAGGGGGCGGAAAACGTCGAGGCACCGACATTTTCCTAAAACAGGCTGACCGATTTTTGGGGGAAAAACCGATCAGCATTTGTAGCGACCGAAAAAGGGAAATCCCTATCGCCACAAACTTTGCGATAACTGTATGAACCTGTCGATGGCCTCGACCTATACGGACCTTAGGCCGTAGCGGTTACAGCCGTGCAACGATTACGGGCACAGCCATGTGCGGCAAGGTCAAGATTGATAAAGTCATGAACGCAGTCCCGATCATAGCGCCCGACAATGTAACATTTGTCAGCATCGTGAAAATCAAGGCTGCAATACCAAGCGCGGCACAGGTTAGGGGAATAGTGACCGGCATCCACTGCTCAGCGCGCTGCCAATTAAGTGCACGCTGTGCCGCCGTAAAATGCGCGGGCGAATGCATCAGGCAAAAGAACAAGGCGAAGCCGATCAGCGGGGGCAAGAAAATCATTGTTCCTAACGCAAGCGCGGTCGCCACTGCATCACTGCGGTGCCCGTCACTCCACAACGAAATTATCGCGACGCCAGCAATGGCGAGCGATACGGGCGCAATAAGAAGCGCGACCGCCACAAAAATGGTCGATGACGCATCACCAACGAGCAGAGCAAATAATTTCACCAGCGCATCATGATGAAGAAACGCAGGTGCTGTTAGCAAGGCGGTCGACGTCCCATGCGCAAAAAATGGTGGCAAGCGCTCTGCCCAATCGTCGGCAAAATGGACAATCGACAGCGCGAAAAACATACCCAGCGCTGCTGGCTGGGCAACGCGCCAGACTGCATACATCGCGGCGGCACATCCAAGATACAGCGCAACGACAGCAACCATCCGGCGATCTTCATGCGCTTGCTTGATCAGCGCCAGATCGAATGTCCCGTGCGGCAAGCCAAATAATAATAGTGCCACACAAACTGGCATTACAGCCATTGGCAGTTCAAGCGGTGCACCAATACCAGCTGCTATAAGTAATAATATTGACCCGCAGAAATGCAGCTTTCGCCCGAACGGCAATCGATCGGATGGCACGGGAGACCATCCGACCGACGCGATGCCAACAGGTGCGACCCGGTGGACAAAGAGCATGTTAGTTCGCGAGTGCGGGCGTGCCATATTCGGCAGCCGACTTACGCACGGCGATAATATAGATCAGAACGCCGACACCGGCCTTCGCGATAATATCTGCGATTGTATAGCCGACCTGCACACCAGTCGTGACCAATCCGCCACTCAAGCTCGTGTAGGGAATCATGTAAACAATCGGGTAAAAGCCCCATGATGCGAATGTCAGCAAACGAGCGCTCTTGACGAGTTCACGAACATTTTCGGGCTGACGTTCAATCGATTCACCCAAGCCTTTGAACAGCTGGAACATGACATATGCAAATGGAATTGCCGACAATGTACCCCAGATTGCGCGGGTCGTGTTGTCCGTGGCGATTTCGCCGGGGTAGCCCAGCACAACCATCAACGCCGCTGCTGCGCCGAGCTTGATGGACTTCGACATGGTTTCACT
>JAYTWA010000123.1:0-2144 GCA_043743675.1 Sphingomonadales bacterium | reverse complement strand
ATGGGCTTGCCGCACCCGAGCGGCCGCGCGGCGATGCGGATGCTGGAAAACGAAGGGTTCGTCCACGATCATTACATCGACATTTTCGATGGCGGACCTACGCTGCATACGCGAACCGATCATGTCAAAACTATTGCCAAATCACGCGATGTCGAAATCACGAAAATCGCTGCCAACGATGCGTCCCGCACAATCACCGCCACTGGCCGTCTTGGCGAATTCCGGGCAGCATGGGCGCATGTAACCGGTGACGGTACCATTGATCCCGAAGGCGCCAGGGCGCTGAATGTCGAACCCGGCGAAACCGTTCAGGTCGCCCCGCAATGAGTCTTGTTGAAATTAACTTCGACGGCATCGTCGGCCCAAGTCATAATTATGCTGGCCTTAGTCTCGGCAATCTCGCGTCCGCCAAAAATGCCGGTGGCCCGTCGCATCCCCGCACCGCTGCGTTGCAAGGCATTGATAAGATGCGCGCCAATGTCCGCCTCGGCCTCGCGCAGGGTGTCTTCATACCGCAGGACAGGCCAAACCGTGCATGGCTTGAATCGCTGGCGACGACTCCGGAGAATGCAGACCCGGGCCTTCTCGCGTGTGCCCTGTCGGCGTCATCAATGTGGGCAGCAAATGCGGCAACTGTGACGCCGGCACCCGACGCAATCGATTACAAATGCCATCTGACAGTCGCAAATCTCGCCACCATGCCGCACCGTAGCCACGAATGGCGCGGGACATTTCGCCAGCTACAAACGATCTTCGCAAACGATGCCTTTCGCGTCCACGCACCTATCGCAGCCCCTTTCGGCGATGAAGGTGCAGCGAACCACATGCGCCTGTGCCCCGATCATGCCAGCGCTGGTGTCGAAATTTTCGTCTATGGCGTCGCCGGTGGCCCCTTCCCCGCCCGCCAGCATACCGAATCCTCCAAAGCCATCGCTCGCCTCCACGGTATTAAAGACGCTCTGTTCGTTCAGCAATCGACTGCGGCCATTGCGGCAGGAGCATTTCACAACGATGTCGTGGCCGTTGCGAACGAAAACGTCCTCTTCGCGCACGAACAAGCTTTCGAAAACAAGGACCAGTTTTACACCGAACTTCGCGCGCGCTTGCCCGAGGTCGAGATTGTGGAAGTCCCCGCGAACGCTGTCTCACTTGAGGAGGCGATCCAGAGTTATCTGTTCAATGCCCAACTTGTTACGCGACCAACGGGCGGCATGGCACTGATCCTGCCAACCGAAGCGCATGACCATCCCAGTGTTCGCAGGTGGATCGATCAGCACATTGCAGGCAACGGCCCAATCCGCGCCGCCATCCCCGTCGATGTCCGCGAATCAATGGCCAATGGTGGCGGCCCCGCCTGCCTTCGCCTGCGCGTTGTCGCTGACCCCGCCACGGTTGACCCGCGCTTCATGGTCGATGAAGCTAAGCTGGATCGTATCGCTGCTGTCATCGCTGCGCATTGGCCCGAAACCATCGCACCCGGTGACCTTGTTAATCCTAAACTATGGGCAGCAATCCAAACGGCACGCACAGCGCTCCTTACTGAGCTTAAAATTACCGAACTGTCGGATTAACTAACAGTTTACCTTATCTGTTAACGCGCATTAACGCATTTCTGCCCTTGGCCCGCTCTTTGCGTTAACAGTTTCATGTGGAAAAAAATCGGTCGCTTGTTTGTTATCAAGACGAGATGGGAAGTCTATCTCATCACTTATGCACTTGCGACCGGTGCAATGGAACGCGGCAAGGGGTATTTGCATGCCTATCCCGGATTCGGCGGCTGGCTTTTATTTGCGGCCTGTAGTGGCGCGGTTTTCATGGCTGCCGCAAAAATGCTCGATGCCATCGCAATGACCAAAGCATTGGCTGCAAAGTCTACATGAGTAAACGGGCCCCCTTCATGCGAAAGAGACCCGCCATGCGACCCGTCGCTGCTCAGCTGGCAGCGGTCAGGTAATCGGTCAACTCAGCGAGACTTACACCCTTGCTTTTATCCTTGTCTGCCGTCGTGAATGCGGTTTTCAACCATGATGTTTTTTCTTCGGGCTTCATCGCAGTGTCGCCCGACTTATGACAAGGATGCCAATGGTGCTCTAAGCCGTGTTGAGTTCGACACTTGGTTGACGGCGCTGAAAGAGAAGTCGGGC
>JAYTWA010000122.1:0-3506 GCA_043743675.1 Sphingomonadales bacterium | reverse complement strand
TCAAGGCTCGGCCCGATCATCTTGCACGGCCCGCACCATTCGGCCCAGAAATCGACAAGCACAGGGCCACTCGCTTCCAGAACGTCGGTGGCAAAGCTGCTGTCAGTGATCGCGATTGTGGCCATGTGGGAAACTCCTTGTTAAATTTGTATCTAAGGCGTCATTCGTCTGCGCTCAACCGGTGGTTACCAAATTGTCCTGTGCGGCGGCAAAGCTGGGCTTGTGCAGGTCAAGCAGTTCGGGCGGAAGGCGATGCAGAAGCGGCCCCTCGCTATAGAGCAAGGACGCGCTCACTTCATGATTCGGGAAAATGCCTTCCAACACAGCTGCATAGGCCGCCATTTGCCGCAGATGCGCGACAGGTATCTCGTCAACCGACCGGGGCACACGCCGCCCAGTTTTGAAATCGATAATGTCGACGCGCGTATCGCTGACCGACAGCCGGTCCACCGTCCCAGCAATCATAATACCGTCCACAACCCCTGCGACTGGCGCTTCGGCCAACGCGTCGGGCGCAAAAATACTGGCAAACTGCGGAGCATTAATCACGCGCAGGGCAACGTCGATCAACGTGACGTCGGCACCCTCCGCTGCCAACCAGCGTTCGCCGGCGGCGCGGCGTTCTGCAGCAACCAGCGCTGGTAACCGTTCAAACAGGGCATGTAGCAACCGCCCCCGTTCCGCCGCCGCTGCCATCGTCGCGCTTGGCGGAGGATTGGCAACATCATCCTGCCCAATCGACGAAGGCGCAAGTGGACGCGGCGGTCGCGCTTCCTGCGGCGCTAGCTGGTCAAGCCAATTCGGGCGCAAAATCTTCACAGCTTCGCGAGTGACATCGTCCGTGTGACACGGTGAAGGTGCCGGGGCGGCTTGCCCATAGCGGATCACCGCACCCCAATTTCCATAATCGCCCCGCTCGACGTCCATTCCCGCCATTGCCCGCTCGATCACAGCATGCCAGCTTTCCGCAGGGACAACACCCTTGGCACGCGGCCCAAGAGACCCCGCAATCACCAGGCGTTCCTCGGCCCGTGTCATGGCCACATAAAGCAACCGCAAATGCTCCTTGCGCGCTTTGTCATCAGCATCATCCATTGACGATTGCAACGATGCGACCAGCGCACGCTCGGCCCCGCGCGGGCGAAACAGCGGCAGGTCATCGACCACGCCGTCAATCGTCCATTTGAAGTTGCGCTCAAGTGCCTTTTCAGGGTCGGCACAAGCATCAGCAAGAATCACCAGTGGTGCCTGCAACCCCTTCGCGCCGTGAACCGTCATAACGCGCACCGCCTCGCCAGCAGCGCCCGCATCTCGAACAACTTCGGTCTCCCCGCGGTCAAACCAGTCGAGAAATTGTTGCAGCGATGCCACCCCTTCGCGTTCAAACTGCAACGCCGCATTGAGCAGCTCATCAACCGGATCGCGCGCTTCTTCGCCCAGCCGCGCCAGCAATTTCCTGCGCCCCTGCAATGCTCCCGACAAGAGGTTTTCAAGGAAAGCATAAGGCGTGATGTTATCCGCCGCGCTCAACATATCGAGCAATATATCACGTGGCACCCCCGCCGGGATCGCATCCCACAACAAGCCCGGCCGGCCATGCGCAACCGCGAACAAATCATCCTGCGACCAACCAATCAATGGTGACACAAGCAAGCTCGCAAGATTCAAATCATCCTGAGGCTGCGCGGCAAAGCGCATCGCGGCCAGCAAATCCTGCACGGCAATCGGAGCCTGCAGCCGCAACCGGTCCACCCCCGCAACCGGCACGCCTTCCTCGCTCAATCGCGCAACCAGCAAGGCGGCTATATCACTGCGCCGCCGAACAAGGATCATGACATCGCCCGGTGTCAGCGCACGGTTCTTGCCTGCCAGCCATAGTGGCTCAGCCAGCCATGCCTTTACTTGCTTGGCCAGTTTCGTCGCCAGATCGCGCGTCGCGCTCGGTATCCAGCCTTCCTCCTCTTCATCTTCAGTGTCATTCTCGGCCACGATCGGCGGCAGCAACAGCACCTCACCAGCACCACCCTTGAAACTGCGGTGTGGTGGCGACGCTGCGTCCAGCCCCAGCGCCTCGGCACCCACGTCATCAAGCAAACGGTCCACCACAGCAAGCACCGGCGGCGACGAGCGGAAGGATTGATCAAGCGACAGCGCCCGCATTTCCTGCCCCGCGTTCAATGCTTTCAACTGAAACGACAAACCAGCGCGCTTATATTGTTCGGGGTCCGTCCCCTGAAAACCGTATATCGCCTGTTTGTAATCGCCCACCGCAAATATTGTGCGCAACTTATCGCGTTTCGCGCCGTCGCCTGCCCAAAATTCATCGGCCAGCGCATCGACAATATCCCACTGCGCGCGGTTGGTATCCTGCGATTCATCGACAAGAATATGGTCTGTCGCTTGGTCGAGCTTATAGCGGATCCAGTCGCCCATCCCCGGCTCGACAAGCAGCTTCCGCGTCAGTTGAATCTGGTCATCAAAATCAACCAGTCCGCGCGCGCGCTTCGCATCGGCATAGGCGCGCGAATAACGCTGCGCCGCGCCCAACGCCGCTGTGACATCGGCTTCGAGTTCGGCGCGCGCGGCAAGCTCGATTAGCGCACCACACCATACATCGAGCCGTTCGACTAGCGCCGGAAAGCCGGGATCTTTTGGTCCCTGCTTGCGAAACTCTCCAGTCTGTGTTTTCCAGATCGACACCAATTGCGGCAATTCGCGCGCCCGTGCTTGCGGCGACCCCAGCAGCCATTCCGAAATTTTATCTGCCGAGCCTTCACCGGTCTTGGTCCCCCAATCGACCTGCATCCGCGCTAGATCCAGCAAACCCGCCTGGTCAAACGCATCATCGGTGCAGGCTTCGGCGATGTCACCGATTGAAAAATCAGCAGGCACATTCATTGCCCGCCGCACTGTCGCGCCTATTCCAATGCCAAGCACCTCCAGTGCCTCATCAGCTCGCGCCGCACGCTTTAGAAACGCCACCGCCTCCGCCTCGCCCAGCCGCAAACTCAGTGTCCGCAAATCACCCAGCAATCGCGCATCCCCTTCGCGCTCCGCCTGTACGACCAGATCAGCCAGCACAGATTGCACGAGCGCCGCTTCTTCGCGCTCCTCAAGCGGGCGAAACCCCGGCGCTATCCCTGCTTCCAATGGAAACCCGGCCAGCAATGTCTGGCAAAAAGCATGGATCGTCATGATCCGAAGGCCGCCGCCGCGTGATTCCAGAACAGTTGCAAACAATGTCCGCGCAGCCATTACAGCCTCTGGCCCCGATGGTTCGCCGAGCGCTTCCAATTCACGGAATAACAACGTGTCATCGATCTGCACCCAATGTGCCAGCCGTTGGTGCACGCGCTCGGCCATTTCTGCCGCACCTGCTTTGGTAAAGGTAAGGCACAAAATCGCATCTGGCTTCACCCCGCGCAGGAGTAACCGCAGCACGCGCGCGGAAAGCACATAAGTCTTCCCCGTCCCCGCCGACGCCGACAGCCAGACATGCTCAGCAG
>JAYTWA010000121.1:0-2495 GCA_043743675.1 Sphingomonadales bacterium | reverse complement strand
GATCCGGATTTGTTGCCGCTCGTCCTGACCGAGGAATTTATCGCGGAATGCAAGGCGAGCCTACCCGAATTGCCCGATGCGAAGCGCGCGCGGTTTTCGGCGGCGCTGGGGATCACGCCTTACAATGCGGAAGTGCTGACGGCGGACATTGAGACGGCGCATTGGTTTGAAGCTTTGCTGGCCGAGGGCGTGGACGCGAAACTGGCCGCGAACTGGACAACGGGTGAGCTGTTCGGCGCGCTCAACCGGATGGGGCATGACGTTACGACGTCCCCCGTAACGCCCAAGGCTGCGGGTGAATTGCTGAAACTGGTCGGTGACGGCACGATTTCGGGGAGCATGGCGAAACAGGTATTCGAAGCGATGCTCGAAACCGGCGACGGTGCGACGAAAATCGTCGAGGATCGCGGGCTGAAGCAAACCAGCGACACCGGCGCGATTGATGCCGTGATTGCTGAGATATTGGCCGCCAATGCCGACAAAGTCGCGCAATATAAGGACGGCAAGGAAGCGCTGTTCGGGTTTTTCGTGGGGCAGACGATGAAAGCGATGGCGGGTAAGGCGAATCCGGGGGTGGTGAACGAATTGTTGAGGAAGGCGCTGGCATGAGCGATTGTCTTCACACGGCAATGTTGCATATGTTGGCCGGGCTAAAATTACGACGTCGCTGCGCGGGGTAGCGAAATAAAAGAGGGGATCGCAAAATGAAAAACTATATTGGTATCTTGATGGCCTGTGCGTGCGCTGTTTCAGTGCAAGCGCAAACCACACCAACCGCACCAGCGGCAGCCACCGCACAAACCGCAGCCACCGCACCAACAACCGATATCGCCGTGAAAACCGACGCTGTTGCGCCAGTTGTGGCAACTGCCGTTGCCACGCCTGTGGTCGCAGCGACGCAAGTTAATGTGACGGCGGGCAGCAATCTGACGCTTCCAGCGAATACCGAATTGCTGCTTCGACTAAGCCAGGAAGTAAATTCAAAACGTGTCAAGGAAGGGCATGTATTCCGGGTCGCAATGGCGCAAGACGTGATGGTTGGAAATTATGTCATTTTGCCCAAAGGCACGCCGGGAACGGGTTTTGTTTCATATCGCACAGGCAAAGGCGCATTCGGCAAATCGGGCAAGATGGAAATTACAATGAAATCGCTTGATCTGCCAGGCGGACGCTCAATCGGGCTCAATGGTATGACGCGGCAGGAAGGCCAAGGTAATACAGGCGCAACGGTCGGCGCACTGGTTGCTGTTGGCGTGTTCTCTGCTTTTGTTACGGGGCACAGCGCCGTTTTCCAGGAAGGACGCGAAGTGCGTGGTTTTACGCGGGATGCCGTGTTGGTCGAGATTCCAAAATAATAACTGAAAGTTCGGGAAATTGAAATTTGCGGTAAGTATAGCAGCGACGGGTTTGCTTACCGCAAATTACAATATTGTTGCTCGTGCTGATACGGCACCCACTTACTCAATCGCCACAATCGAATACGCGCCAACATCCCTCCAACAGGTAGGCAGCGTCAAGGCAGGGCTGCTCTGCCTACCCAAGGGGAAATTGCGCTGGCGCGATGTGGCGCGGCCTGAGCAGCACGCTTTGATCATGCGCGTTGAAAAGGCGCTCGGTGACGCGGGCATGGCAATCTTGCCCCAGCCCGACCCGCTTTACGGCGATCCGCCGCCTGCGACTGATTACCGAATACGGGTTACCGTGGAATCTGTTGCACTCAAAACATGTGTGGCGGGTGATGTTTTGTTCGTCGGCAAGGTCGGGCGCGCGCCTGTTACCGAGGGGACTATCACCGTGCGATGGGAAATATTTGATCGCATTGCGCGCGTTCGCACGGACAACCGTGTTTTTGTCATGCCCGTTGATGATCGCGATGCCGATGTGCGAACGACGAGTCGCGTGTTAAACAACGCCATTGTCTCAAGCGCGACACGATATGGTGTCTCGCGAAAGCCTGCCGACTACTCCTTGCCCTTCGCGTCGGCACTGGTATAGGCCGCCGCTTGCCGAATGAACGCAAGCGGGCGTGGCGGAATTGGTAGACGCGCTGGTTTTAGGTACCAGTATCGCAAGATGTGGGGGTTCGAGTCCCTTCGCCCGCACCAGTTTTGATGCCCGAACATATTTTTGAGTGAAGAGAAACCATGCAGATTGCCGAAACGCTGAACGAAGGCCTCAAGCGCGCCTACACGCTGACGATCACCGCGAAAGACATTGAAGGTCGCATTGATGGCGAGGTCAAAAAACTCGCGCCGCAGATGAAGATGCCCGGCTTTCGCCCCGGCAAGGTGCCCGCCAATCTCGTTCGCAAAATGCACGGCCCGCAGCTGTTTCAGGAAGCGCTGAATACGTCGATTCAAGATGGCGTGCAGAAGATGATCACGGATCACAAGCTGCGCCCCGCGATGCAGCCTTCGGTTGAGCTGAACGAAGGCTATGCGCAGGGCAAGGATGCCGAGATCAAGATTGCGCTCGAAGTGCTGCCCGATGTGCCA
>JAYTWA010000120.1:0-10971 GCA_043743675.1 Sphingomonadales bacterium | reverse complement strand
GTCAGTGTGCTTTCCGTTGTTGACGGTAATCCACCCGTGTTGACGACGCCGATGTAAGGTGTCGTTACTGTGCCGATCGTCCCGCCAAAAGCAATCGGAACGAAAGCTGTGGTGTCACCATTGTAAGTCACGGTAACAGTTTCGCTTCTACCTCCGCCGTCGGTAGCGCTGTAAACCTGCGTGCCGCTGCCTTGTGCGCCTTGCGTTTGCGCGTTCCAGTCTAATGTGAATTGTTCGGTCGCGCTGCATGTCGTTTGCGCATGAACAGGCGCACACAGGGATGCAGCCAACGACATGATCGCAAAAAATCGTAACGTTCCCATCATTCGTTCGTGCGCCAGACGTGGTTTCAGACTGATTAACGGGCCGAAGCCGCGTTGCATTTTGCCACTGGACCCAAGTCGTTTCAGGGGTCTAGGGCGCAATCATGAGCACGCGCACAACCACGACGAAAATCGATCCCGTCATTGAGAGCAAAGCCGACCTGATCGGTGTTTTTGCCAAGGGCGAAAAACCAAAAGAGGCGTGGCGAATTGGAACCGAGCATGAGAAGTTCGTTTACTTCAACGCTGATCATCGCGCGCCATCCTATGAGGAAAAGGGTGGTATCCATGCCCTGCTGATCGGGCTGACGCGCTATGGCTGGGAACCGGTTTACGAAGGCGACACGATCATTGCCCTGTCAGGGCCGGACGGTAGCGTCAGCTTGGAACCCGCAGGACAGTTCGAATTGTCAGGCGCGCCGCTCGAGAATCTGCACCAGACCTGCGCCGAAACCGGGCGACATTTGAAGCAGGTCAAGGAAGTCGGCGAGATGCTTGGCCTTGGTTTTCTTGGGCTGGGACTGTGGCCTGACAAGACCCGCGCCGAACTGCCGATCATGCCCAAGGGGCGGTATAAAATCATGCTGAACCATATGCCGCGCGTCGGTAGTATGGGCCTCGACATGATGTTGCGGACGTGTACCATCCAGACCAATCTCGACTATTCATCCGAAGCTGACATGGTGAAGAAATTCCGTGTCAGCCTTGCGTTGCAGCCGCTGGCAACGGCGCTGTTTGCCAATTCGCCGTTCCTTGAGGGCAAACCGAACGGGTTTCTGTCCTATCGCAGCCATATCTGGACCGACACCGATCCGCACCGCACGGGGATGTTGCCTTTCGTTTTTGACGATGGCTTCGGCTATGAGCGATATGCCGATTACATGCTCGACGTGCCGATGTATTTCGCGTTCCGTAACGGTGGTTATGTTGATGCAGCGGGGCTTAGTTTTCGTGATTTCATAGACGGAAAATTGTCGGTGTTGCCGGGCGAGAAGCCGACGGTGAGCGACTGGAATGATCATCTCTCAACCGCATTTCCCGAAGTGCGGCTGAAGAGTTTTCTCGAGATGCGCGGGGCAGATGGCGGGCCGTGGTCAACAATCTGTGCGCTGCCCGCTTTCTGGGTTGGCATTCTTTATGACCAGACAGCGCTTGATGCGGCGTGGGATCTGGTCAAGGACTGGAGCATCGAGGCGCAACAAGTCTTGCGTGACGAAGTGCCGACCAAGGCACTTGATGCGAAATCACCGTGCGGTGGAACCCTGCATGACGTTGCGCGCGAAGTTTTGAAAATCGCTGATGCTGGTTTGAAATCACGCGCGCGTCTGAATGGCGCGGGGGACAGCGAGCAGAGTTTCCTCAATCCGCTGCATGAAATTGTCGCGAGCGGCAAAGTCCCTGCGCAGCGCTTGCTTGACCTTTATGCAGGCGAATGGGGCGGCGATTTGTCCCGCATTTACGGCAAGATGAGCTTCTGAGATCAGCGCTGGTGGACGACGCAGGGAGTTATGAACTGGTCTCTGTTTGAAATTCCCTATTTTACGGGAAATTGCAGGGAAATTTCTGCTGCTTTAGCTGGGCTCAAGGCCAATGTCCTCACGCGTTGCAACCATACCAAGATCGGCAAGCGTCGCGCTGACTTCGGCGACCCCACGATCAACGTCGGTGAGCGTATTGCCATGAACGGCGACTGTCATGTGGTGCTCGCCAAAGCCCGCACGCCCCGCAGCAACGGCATCTTTTGCGCTCACCAGCTCGTCGCGCAGGCTGAGCGCTTCATCTTCGGTTGAACGCAGACGCCGTAGAGTCAGATTCATCCGACTAAGCGCTGCGGTGCGTTGAACAAACGCAAATGACTGCGTTACGGTAAGTTCGATCGGGAGGCGTAGCAAGCCGTCGAACATGCCGGGCGAAGTTTGCGCGGCATAGTCTTTGATCGACATTATGGCCGAAAAGCGTCGAGGCAACTCGCCATGCGGTGCGAGTTCGAGTGCACCCTGCCCAAAGCTGACGCGTCGATAAGGGAGATAATGCCCGACGTCCTCGTTCGGAAGTTGCACCGGCTGCATCGCCCCGTTGAACAACGACGATAAAAATTCGAGTGGCTCAGAGCAAACACCGGCATCGGTCTCATAAAGTTGAAGCAGCTTTGGATCATACTGACTAAGCGCGGCAATCAGCGCGTCGCGCGCGGCATTAAGCGCGCGGAGATCGCTGGCACGTTCGGCATCTTGCGTCGTCGCGCTACGCCCGAGCCAACGCGAGACCCGCTCCAAGATGCCAATCCGACCTAGCAGTGGGCGGCGAACAAGTGTCAAATAAAGTTCATTCACATAGAGCTTTTGCTGGCTCATCCGTGCGCGCCATTTCGCATCGAGGTGTGCCGAAAATGCATCTGTAAAATCCGTGCGGAGTGTTGCCTCCACGCGACGTCGGATGACGTGGTGGTAAAGCGCAAAGCGCGGCGAGCCGATGGCCTGCAGGATCGCATCGCCCAGTTCAAGACGATAGTTGAGTTCGGTCGTGTCCGCCGTCTCGAACAGCAATCCGCGCAAGCGAACGGTCTGAAGCAGCATACCATCGCGCGTTTGGAGCGTATAGTCATCAATTTGCGCGCCATAAGGAAGATGCGTGCCCGCTGGCATCTCCCGCGCAGCGATACGCCGATCGCGGCTCAGGGACGGTAGGAGTTGCATCGCCACATTGCATGATTGGGCACCCGCCCGCAGCGGCTTATCCGTGTAATCCAAAGTTCAACGATGCGCGGCTCGCGCAAGCAAAGCAGAACGCCAATGCCGTGTATCACAAGCGCTGCAACAATGGCCCAGACCGAACGGAACAACAGGAAAAGTTCAGCTGCGATCACAAAGTTGATGACGAACCAGCCGTAAGTCACGCCTGCAAACATTTGCGGTCGGGTCAGGCCGACGAATAGCCGATCACGCCGTAGTTGCTCCATCGGCTATTCGGTCCCAGCCACTGTTGCGGTCGACCGAATGCCGGCGGCGCCAAAAAGAACAAAGCAGCCAAGAATGACAATGGCACCGTGCCGCCAGTTCACGCGGCCTGTCAGCATCAGAAAACCAACAGCAGCCACGGCTATCACGGCCACAACGGTGGCCGCCGTGCCAAGCATGGTGCCCTGCACCCACCGTGCTGCACCCACGATGACGCTTGACCCTTGCGGGTCGGTCACCAGTTCTTGGGCATGGGCTATGACCGGCGACAAACTGAGTCCAATTGCTGCAGCCAGACGAACCACCGACGTTTTCAAGATCACGCTTGCCCCTCAATTTCAAGCTGAAGCCTAAGGCCGTGTCGCATTCGCCGTCAACCTAAGCGCAGTCAAAAATCGTCGCCAAATTCATTTTTACTGCTTGCGGCAGAAGCAAGTGATAGGATCAATAAGCAGATTAAAATATTTTATCGAAGCTTTTTTACGAAACGAGCGCTGGTTAATAGCCAAATTTTAGCGGGACTTAATCAATTTTTGCAGAAGTTGTTTCGCAGGAGCTATCAGAAAACTTATGAATCGGCCAGAGTCTATTGAATTCTGTTGTTTGTCTGGCGGGGTTTTATGAACCCGCTGTAGCTCGCGTTCTCAACTTTTCATTTTTGAAAACAGTCAGCTGTTCAAATCAGCACCACTGCTATTGCCGACGGTTATGAGACACTTAGAGTGTTGTAGATGAAAATGTACTGCAGTGAAAAGCGATATTTGTGTCTGGGCGACCGCTCGCACCGTGAAAGGGAAAGACGGCGCCACAGACAACCAATTCCGTCATCCAACTAATGAAAATCCCTCGACCGCGGTAAAATGCGGACGTTGCGGGGGTGGCCAGCGCTGCGGGCCGGTGTGCGCGGTTCTTGCGGGCGGGTGATTTCGTCCGCGCGGGCGAGTTGCGGATCGGCGCGGTGGCTGTCGGACAGATGGTGGAGCCGGTCGGTGCAATCGATGATGCGGCTGGCCATCAGGTGCACGACCCCTTCTTGGCTGCGCTGGATTTCGCCTTCGACCCGCATCAGCCGCGATGCCATGACGGCGCGTCGCTGTTTTTCCATATCGCGTGCCCAGAGAAGTGCGTTGACGATCCCGGTTTCGTCCTCAATCGTTATGAAAACGGCATTGCCCTTGCCCGGCCGCTGGCGGATCAAGACAATGCCAGCACAAGCTACTTTCCGACCATCGGGCGCGGCATTGGCATCGGCGCAGCTGAGCACACCTTCACGGGTGAAACTTGCGCGCAGAAATTGCATCGGATTCGCTTTCAACGAGAGCCGCAGCATTTGGTAATCGGCAACAACTTCTTCGGATAGCGGCATGACAGGGAGTTGCGCATCGGGTTCCGCGCCCAGCTCTGCCGCATCGGCAAAGGCAAAGAGCGGGAGCTGGTCGGCGGGCGTACGCCGTGCTTCCCACAGCGCATCGCGACGCCCCTTGCCCAGCGAACCAAAAGCGTCGGCGTCGGCGAGCTTGCGCAAGGCGGCGGGAGCAAGAGATGCGCGGCGGGCGAGATCTTCGATGGAAGCGAAGCATCCGTTGGCGCGTGCGGCTTCGATGGCCTCACCCCATTGTTCGCGGAAACCGTCGATCTGGCGGAAACCTAAACGTAGTGCCAGGCCGTTGTCTGCAATCGCCTCAACGTCATTATTCCAGCCGCTGACATTCACATCAGCTGGATGCACCTCAACCCCATGTTCCTGCGCGTCGCGTACCAACTGCGCAGGCGCGTAAAATCCCATCGGTTGCGCGTTCAAAAGCGCGCAGGTGAAGACCGCCGGATGATGGCATTTGAGCCAGCTCGACACATAGGCCAGCCAACCAAAGGCCTGTGCATGGCTTTCGGGAAAGCCATATTCGCCGAACCCCTTGATCTGGCCGAAACAGCGCTCGGCAAAATCACGCTCATACCCGCGGTTCACCATCCCTTCGATCATCATCTGCTCGTAACCGTGGATGGTGCCGACATTGCGAAACGTCGCCATGGCACGGCGCAGGCCATCCGCTTGTGAAGGCGTGAAGCCAGCGGCGACAATGGCGAGCTTCATCGCCTGTTCCTGAAACAAGGGCACGCCCAGTGTCTTTTCGAGCACCCCGCGCAGTTCATCAGGATCATGTGGTGCAGCAGGGGATGGGTAGTCCACTTTCTCCTCGCCGTTGCGGCGGCGCAGATAAGGATGGACCATGCCGCCCTGAATGGGACCGGGGCGGACAATCGCGACCTGAATGACAAGGTCATACAGGCATTTGGGCTTCATCCGCGGCAGCATGTTGATCTGTGCACGGCTTTCGACCTGAAATGTGCCAATGCTGTCGCCGGTGCGCAGCATGGCATAGACTTGAGGACATTCGCGGGGGATGCTCGCCAGATCATAATCGCCAAGGCCGTTGACGCGCATCAGATCAAAGCTTTTGCGGATGCACGTGAGCATCCCCAGCGCCAGGATATCGACCTTCATCAGCCCCAGTGCTTCAATATCGTGCTTGTCCCATTCGATGAAGGTGCGGTCGGGCATGGCGGCGTTATGGATCGGCACCAGCTCGTCCAATCGCCCCTCGGTCAGCACGAAGCCGCCGACATGCTGTGACAAATGGCGGGGAAATTCGAGCAGCTGGTCAACGAGGTTTTTCAGCCGCGCGATTTCCGGATTGGCGGGATCAAACCCCGCTTCGGTCACACGAGCGGCGGGGACATCGCCGCCCCAGCTGCCCCAGATGGTGCTGGCGAGCCGCGCCGTCACATCCTCGGTCAGCCCCAGTGCCTTGCCGACTTCGCGGATCGTGCTGCGGGGCCGGTAATGGATCACCGTCGCGGCAATTCCCGCCCGCTCGCGGCCATAACGGGCGTAGATATATTGCATCACTTCTTCGCGCCGCTCATGTTCAAAATCGACGTCGATATCGGGCGGCTCGTTTCGCGCTTCGGAGAGGAAACGGCTGAACAGCAGCTTGTTCGCAACCGGATCAACCGGCGTGATACCCAGCAGGTAACAGACTACCGAATTGGCGGCGCTTCCGCGGCCCTGACACAGGATTGGCGGATCAAGGCTGCGGGCGTGGCGCACGATGTCATGCACGGTCAGGAAATAATACGCGTAGTTGCGCAGACGGATTAGGCGGAATTCCTCATCAATCGTCTTGCGCCAGATGTCGGGCAGACCTTCGGGAAAGCGCTGATGCGCCGCCGCCATCACCAGATGTTCAAGCCAGTCCTGCGGTGCCCAGCCCGACGGCACCGGCTCGTGCGGATATTCATATTTCAGGTCATCAAGCGTGAATGAAATCCGCGACAGAAAATCCTGCGTGGCGGTGATCACTTGCGGATATTGGCGGAACAGTTGTGCCATTTCCCCCAGCGGTTTCAGGTGCCGTTCGGCATTGGCGAGGAGGCTTTTGCCTGCGTTTTGGATATTCGTGCCTTCGCGGATGCACGTCATGATGTCGTGGAGCGCACGCGCTTCGGGGGTCGCATAAAGCGCATCATTGGTGGCGATGAGGGGGATATCGGTCGCAGCACTCAACGCTGCCAGCTCGACCAGCTTGCGGACATCACTGCCTTTGCGTGGCATCGTTGCGCCAAGCCAGAGGCGACCGTGGAAAGTCGTATTCAATCTGCCCAGCAGCCCCTGATCGCCACCCATCGCAATCAGCAGCAGATCCGCGCCATGTTCCAGCAGATCTTCGAGATGTAGGGTGCAATCGCCCTTCACCGCGCGCCGGTTGCCCAACGTAAGGAGCCGCGTCAGTCGCCCCCAGCCAAAGCGCGTTGCGGGATAAGCGACGATATCAGGTGTACTGTCCGCGAACACTAGGCGCGCGCCCACCACCAGCCGGAAGTCGGAAAACGCGCCGCGCACCTCACGCCAGGCACTATGCGCGCGGACAACGCCGGCTACCGTGTTGCGGTCGGCTATGCCAATGCCGTCCATCCCCAGCATTGCCGCGCGCCACACCATTTCGGCGGGATGCGATGCGCCGCGCAAGAAGCTGTAATTGGTCGCCGCGACCAACTCAGTAAATCCCGCACTCATGCGAACAGCCCGTGCAAATACCATCGGGGTTGCTGCTTTTCTTCATAGAGCCCGTGGCGGAACAGCCAGTAGCGGCGGCCCCGTGCATCTTCGATGCGGTAATAATCGCGGGTCAGACCGCCACGCCCGCTTTGTTCGCCGCCTTTTCGCCACCACCACTCCGCCGCGATCCGCTCCGGCCCTTCATAAAGGCGCACCTCATGCAGTTGGCGTTTCCAGCGGAAGCGATGCGGTGGGCCGTCGGGGACTTCGGCAATCACCTCAACCAGCTGTGGTGGATCGAACAGGAACAGCGGGCGCAGCGGCGGTTCGCCTTTGAGTGGCGTCGGCCAAGGCACCGGTGCACCGGCGTGGATCGCGGGCAGCGCAAGCTGCGCCTGTTCGGGGATATGGGTGTCCTGCGGGACCAGTCGTTGGATGCTGGCGGGGCCAAGGCGGGTGCTGAGCCGGTCGATCAACTCGGCAAGCGCCCCATCTGTTTTCGCTTCACCATCCAGTTCAGGTTGCGTTGCCGTCAGCGGCTCAGCAAGTAAAATGGTCAGCAGTAACCGGTCATAGCCAAAGCCTGGATCGAGCGGGTCAGAAAGCGCGGCTATACGTTCGTCAAACAAACGAAGGACCAATGCCGCATCCCGCGTCGGTGCGCCGGTTTCGATATCAAGCCGATGCTTTGCGCCATCGCTGCGGTCGAACGTCAGCCGGAAACGCCGTCCGCCAAGGCCGCGTTCCTGAAGCACCTGCGCCGCTTCATGCAGCAATTCGGCAAAAGCGGCTGCGACGGTGCGCTCATGCGCAATCGGCTCGGCAAAGCGGCGTTCGAAGCGCAAGGGCGAACGATGTTGCAACGGCGTGCCGGGATGATGTGCTTCACCCAATAGCTGTTCGAGTGCTCGCACGGCTTCAATCCCAAAACGTGCCGCCAGCGCCGCCCGTGGCCGCGCTGCAACGGTGCCAATGGTCTTTAGCCCCGCACGGACCAGCCCCAATGTTGCTTCGTCGTCGAGGGCCAGCGCCACAACAGGCAACGCGCGGATCGCCGCCGCTTCGTCCACAACCGGCAGCAGAGCGTAGCGGGCGAGTGCCAATGCGCCCTCCGCCGTTATCGCACAGGCCATCCGCACGATCATGCCGCGCGCTTCAATATGGTCGGCAACGGCATCCACCAATCCGGTCTCCCCGCCAAACAGATGCTCAACGCCGGTGATATCAATACTGATCGCGTGCGGCGGGTGCTGCACAACATGCGGGGAGAAACGGATGCAGCTTTGCGCCAGTCGCTGCAGCCAATGCCGGTCTGCCGCCTCATCAGCCTCGACCGCGATCAACCCCGGCACGCGCACTCGCGCATCGGCTAGGGCCATACCGGGCATAAGGCCGAGCGTCAGGGCAAGCGCATCCACAGCTGCCATCCGCAGCGCATTTTTCTGCTTTGCGACAAAAACAACAGGCGTCTCTGAGAGTGCGTCAGGCGGCGCGCTGGTCGTGGCGCACTGGTCTGGCATCTCTTGCTGCAGCCGGTCTGCGGAGAGGTGCGGAAACCAGAGCGCCAGATGCCGTCGCGTCGATAAAGATGCGTCGGTCACGGTCCCACTCCAATTGCCAACGCATGCCCGACGGGCCAGATCGCTGGCGTAACAATTCGATATCGAAAACGGGTGCACCCGGCGCATTGCCGGACAGTGCGCGCGAAGGCGCAGAAGATATGCGCCAGCGTGTTTCGGCGGCACTGGCGCTTGGTTCGGCGTCGGCGCGAATCAGGAAAAGCGGCGTTCCCGATTTTTCTGCCGCCAGCACAAGCCGACGGCTGGCAATCATATCCAGTTCGGAAAACCGGCCATTGGTCTCAACAACCACAGCACCCAAGGCATTGCTGCGCAGCGCATCGACCGCCGAACGCAGCAAATCCTTTCGGTCAGAAATCAGACCGAAAATAAAATTCTCTGGCGTCGCGCCCAGCTCGACCCAGCCACTTGCTTGCAAAACACCATAAAGCTGCACTTCGCGATAAGAGCGGAGCCACAAGATGCGCTTGCCCACTTTCACCATGCCCGTGCCTAGCGCCACGGCAAAACCTGCGGTAGCGGACATATCAATTGCTTCTGTCGCATAGAGTTCATGTAAATGGCCATAGGCCAAGCCGCCAGAAAGCGTCGCATCAAGCGAATCAATCCCGCTCGCCCAGCGCTCCAGCTTGGGAGACAATCTATCGGTTTTGCCAGCAAGGGCAGGGGAGAGAGGAAAAGCGAATCGCATTTGTTCACACTATGTTCTAATATTGGGGTCAATATCAAGCTGCAACGCATTTACTCGCTACCTGCCCCGACCTTTTTTGTGATCTTAAAAATTTGAATTGATTTCGCACAAACCATTCGACTTCGTGCGCATTGCAAGCATTGGTGCGGTAATGAGCCGCCACCTAGCGGGCGACATGAGGACCTGACTGGCTGACCAGCGGGTCTGTGGGTGGTGGGAGCAGTGATGTTGCTGCTCTTCTCGAAATGGAGAATCGCCATGACCAAAAACAGCCGCTGCAAAACCGTACCGCCAGCGAAGCCCAAAGTCGTCAAACCACCGCAGTCAAAGACGCAGCAGGTCATTGATATGCTGTCGCGCGACGAGGGCACCTCGATTGATGAGCTATGCCAAGCAACCAACTGGCAGCCGCATTCTGCCCGCGCCTTTCTGACGGGTTTGGAAAAGAAGGGCTATTCGATTACCAGCGATAAGGTCGATGGTGTTCGGCGTTATCATGATGCACAAGTCGCAAAGGTCGAAACGGCGTGAGAGATGCGATTGCTTTGGGGCTCGCCAGACTCGAAGCCATGTCGATGGTCGAGTTGCGTCGCGAGTGGCGGCAGGTGTTCAAGACCCTGCGGCCCCAGTTTACACCCGACATGTTGCGCCGTGCCTTGGCTGGCGGCTACAAGAAAAGCTATTGGGCGGGCATTGTACGGCCGTATCGCGTGAACTGCGCAAAAGGATCGCAGCATTGGACAATAGCACCAACAAGCGGACAAAGGCATATATCAAGGCAGGCACACGTCTTGCGCGTAGCTAGCAGGGTCTGACGCACATCGTCATCGTTCTAGACAATGGCTTTGAACATCAAGGACAAAACTATGGTTCGTTAGCGTGATCGCTGAGCTGATTACCGGCACACGTTGGTCGGGACCACGCTTCTTCGAACTGTCGCAACAGGGGAAGCGGCCATGAACCAACCGGTAACGCGTAAGCGTTGTGCGGTCTGTACCCGCAATCATCTGAAGAGGGGCTGGAGCAAGCATTTAATAGCCTCGATGCTCAGCGCGAAGCCTGCTGTGCTTATGTCCAGAGTCAAATGCATGAAGGCTGGGAACTGGTTCCGAAACTTTATGATGACGGCGGTTACTCGGGTGTCACGTAGCTTGTCGGACTTTGCCAAGATGGTCGAGATCATGGACGCGGCCAAGGTGAGCTTTGTGTCAGTCACGCAGGCGTTCAACACGACAACCAGCATGGGCGCCTCACACTCAACATGTTGTTGTCCTTCGCGGAGTTCGAACGCGAAGTGACTGGCAAGCGCTGATGGACAAAAGTCTATGTTCGGGTTCTGATAATCACGCCAGCGTTGAAACGG
>JAYTWA010000119.1:0-3258 GCA_043743675.1 Sphingomonadales bacterium | reverse complement strand
GAGACGCCAACTCACTCAGATTGATTGCTATTGTGTCGATTTCCGCAAGCGCCGCAGCACTGCGCTGACGCGCGACTTGCAAAGCTGACTTTACCAACTCAGCGGCAATCCAGGCTTCGCTTCCTGAGGATGCGTTCCTGCCCGATGCAAGTGCAGTTGTGCCAGCGGCCTCCGCTTTCGTAAAATCAGCATTGCCGGCTTTTGCTTCGATCAGCAGAGCTTTGATTCTTGCTGTTAGTGCGAGATCTGTTTTTTTTAGCTCTACTATTTGTGGTTTTGTTTGCGGTGCATCTCGACGTATTTCGATGGCACGTGGCATGAGCGATGGCGGATTGGCGAGTGTCGAACATGCGACAGTGACACCACATGTTATCAGCAAAAAATATGACTTCATGTTCTGTTTAATATAGCTGCACAGACAATGTCGCAACGGGGTTGCGCACATGAGACCATATGACTAGTGCCCTTTAATAGTACGCGCCCGTAGCTCAGCTGGATAGAGCATCAGACTACGAATCTGAGGGTCGGACGTTCGAATCGTTCCGGGCGCGCCAGCTTTTTTTATTCGTTAAATAAGCCCTAGTGCCCGCATGCTGCTGTGCCTAGTTGCTCCGATTATGATATGATCATGGACCGCAACATTCAGGCGCTTTCCAGCGTCAATGATGTCACGGGTAAGTGTAATATCTGCGCGGCTTGGTGCTGGATCTCCGCTGGGATGATTATGGACGAGAATGATTGCCGATGACCCAAGGTCAATCGCCCGTCGGATTACTTCGCGAACGTGGACAGTGGCCTGATCGATTGACCCTTCACTAATTACTTCGTCGCGGATCAGCATGTTCTTGGCATTTAGATGTAGCACACGAACACGCTCGATGGTGATGTGACCCATGTCGGCGCGGAGATAATCGATTAGCGACTGCCAACTGGCGAGAACCGGTTTTTCGACAATTTCGTTGCGGAGCATGCGTAGTGCTGATGCCTGAACGATCTTTAGCGCTGCAGCCACCGTTTCGCCAACGCCATCGATTCGTAGCAGTGTTTCTGGGTCAGCAGAAAGTAAGCCGCCAATCCCGCCAAATTCACGAAGCAGTGCCTTGGCAAGTGGCTTGGTATCACGTCGGGGTATGGCAAGCGCGAGCAGATATTCGATCAACTCATAATCTTGCAGGGCTTCAGTTCCGCCATCGAGCAAACGTGCACGCAGGCGGCTTCGGTGCCCGATGGCATCATTGCGAGTTGGAGCGTCTGCCATGACCCTTGCTAAGGCGCTGCGATGAAACACGCAATTGCGCTTGATAGAGACGCCTGAAAGCGTCTTTAAGACGTATAATGCCTGATTTGGTCATTTCATGGGTCGTGTAACCGTTCTTCGTATCCTTAGTAGCTTGTTGCTATTGGCGTTGCTCGGCATTGCGGTGGCGTGGCTGGCGCGCAAACCGATTGCAGACTCGGCGTTACGTGACGCGTTCAAATCAAGCGGTGTTCGTGCGAGCTATATCGTCAAAAACATTGGATTACGCTGGCAGCGGATTGAAAATCTGCGCATCGGCGATCCAAATGCGCCCGACCTTACCGCAGACTGGGCGGAAGTGCGGGTCTCAACCGGATGGGGAACCTTCGCCATTGCCGAAGTGCGCGCGGGCGGCGTCCGAGTCCGTGGGCGGATTGTCGATGGGCGGTTGAGTCTGGGTGAAATTGACAAGTTGTTGCCCAAAAGAGACAGCAAGATGCCATTTGCTCAACCCGATCTCATGGTTGATGTTGCCGACGCGCGCGTCCGGATCGATAGTCCGTGGGGCCAAGTCGGAATGAGGATCGACGGCAAGGGTAATCTTACGAACGGTTTTGTGGGCAAGGTTGCTGCGATTGCGCCATTGGTCAATATTGAAGGATGCAACGCCAGTCAGGTGACAGCTTATATCGACGTCGTGGTTCGCAATCGCGCACCTATGTTGAATGGTCCTGTCCGCACGGATATAGCACATTGTGCCAACTATGCAGCCGCAAAGCCGGCAGTCGTAATAAATGTTGTGCTGAATGAGGCGCTTAACCGATGGCGTGGCACGGCCGCCGTCGAGGCGCAAGGCATCCAGAATGCGACTACGACCCTTGCCGCGCTGAGCGGGCAGGCCACATTCGAAGGCAATGCGACCGATACAAAGGGTTCAGTGGATTTGGCCGCGGAAGTAGGACGGATTGGGGCAACACGGCTCGCCGCCATTGATGTGCGTGGTGCATTTTCGACCCGAAACGGCGTGAGAGGAACGGGCAGGATAGAGATCGCTCGTCTTATGCCCGATGACAGCTTTGTGAATGGTATGGACGGCGCCGCACGTAGAGCAACAGGCACGCCGCTTGGGCCGATGCTGACGCAAATCGCAGCATCGACACGTGGGGCGACGGCGGGCCTTAAGATTGTTTCTGATGTTTCATTTAATGGGCGAGGCGCGATGATTTCAGAGTTGCGGGTCATTGCTGCGAATGGTGCCATTCTGCGGGCAACGAGCGGCAAAGGGATAGTCTTCGGCACTGACGGGTTTGCTGCGGATACGACTGTCAACCTATCGGGCGGCGGCTTTCCAACCGTGCAATCTACGCTGCAACGGCGCGCCGATGGCACGACTCTGGGGGTCGCGCAAATCAGCCCGTTTGCAGGCGGTGGGACGCGTGTTGCGTTCGACCGTGTTCGCTTTGCGGCAAATCCATCGGGCGCAATGCGGTTTGAAACGGGGGCACTGCTTGACGGTCCATTGAGCGGCGGGCGTGTCGAAGGGCTGCGCATTCTAGTCAATGCGACCATCTCATCGAACGGGGGCGTGATCGTTAATAATGGCTGCACGCCACTGACGTTTCGCGCGCTAACGATTTCGAAGCTGACGCTGAACCCCACGTCGCTCCGCCTGTGTCCAATGCAGGGAGGTGCCTTGGTTCGGTTGACTGGTGGCGCATTAACCGGCGGTGCATTCATCAAGGCACCGCGTTTATATGGGCAGCTTGGAGAGACGCCGGTTAGCCTAAGTGCAAATAATGCGCGGGTGACGCTGGGGTCGAATGGCTTTGCCCTCGACCGCCTTTCGGCGAGACTTAGCGCTTCGGACCAGCTTACGTCACTTGACGTCGGTTCGCTCGACGGTCGCTTTGCGAATGGTGGTTTTCAGGGTCGCTTCGGCGCGACATCAGGCAAGATCGGCAATGTCCCCTTGCTGGTCGATAAAGGGACGGGAACTTGGACATTCCGCAACGGGGCGCTGA
>JAYTWA010000118.1:0-9017 GCA_043743675.1 Sphingomonadales bacterium | reverse complement strand
GGCGCTCCTGCGCCTCGAGAGTCATGGTCGCCACCGGGCGCGCTTCGAGCCGCGCCAGCGAAATCGGTTCGCCGGTGACTTCGCAATAGCCATATTCGCCGTCCTCGATCCGGCGGAGCACGGCATCAATCTTGCTGATCAGCTTGCGTTGCCGGTCGCGTGTGCGCAGTTCGATCGACCAGTCGGTCTCGCTCGACGCCCGGTCATTGACGTCGGGTTCGCGCAACGGCTCGTTCTGCAACGTCGTCAGCGTGTCCTGCCCCTCACGGAGCAGCGATTCCTTCCACGCAACCAGCTTTTCGCGAAAATAGGTTAGCTGACGCTCACCCATAAACTCTTCATCGGCTGAGGGACGATAGGCGT
Source organism: Sphingomonadales bacterium (assembly GCA_043743675.1). Lineage (GTDB taxonomy): Bacteria > Pseudomonadota > Alphaproteobacteria > Sphingomonadales > Sphingomonadaceae > Sphingomonas_O. The sequence goes on along the minus strand of JAYTWA010000118.1, from coordinate 8,654 downwards.
CCGTTGCTTTCATAGATACCGTCGCATGGTCGTCATGGGGCTCCATTTGCTCCGCCAGAGTGGCCATTGCTCTCTCCTGTGGGCTTCGAATTCCTGCATTTTGCGGGTTCGTCGAAGCGTCATGGCGCGCCTATAGCCACGCCCTGAAAGTCGCACAAGCGCGCACGCATCATCGCAAAGCAGTTTCAAAACAGCCCCTAAATGGAACATTAACCGGAAAACTTGTTGCGCTGTGGTCACAAAGTCGACCGAACACTCTAAAAAATGGGTTAACCGGGTTGCATGGACAGTTTTTGTCTGCACGGTGAATGAACGAAGACGCCAGTGGGCAATGTCCAATGGTTGTTCCGGATAAACAGGATATGGTGTTATGTCGGTAAAGATGGCTCTTGCAAAACTTTGTGCCTGCGCATGCGGCGGTGCCGTCATGGGTGGTGGCGCAATGCACGTCGCCCAGCAACCACGGGTTCACCACGCAAAAGTTCACAAGGTAAAAGCCAAAGTGCGCAAGCCCGTCGCCTATGCCCATAGCGCCGTAAAGGGCAAACGCCTCGTCAAGCGCATCCGTCGCGTGTCAACTCAATATGCCTGCGCGGCCGGTGGCATGGGTGGGGGCGGTCGCACCGTGACAACTGTCACACGCAGCAGCGGATCACGCGGCGGCATGATCGCAACACCATTGCCACCAATGGGGCCAGCTGATTCGGCCTATGCGCAGTCCCAGGGCGGCCAGAGCGGCGGCGGCTATCCCGTCGTGATCGGCGGTTCGGGTGGCTATGGTGGTTTCGGCGGCGGCGTGTTCGCAGGTGGATTCTTCGGCGGCGGCAGCGGCGGGGGCGGCATTGTTGTCTCGTCGACCAGCAGCGGCGGCTCGACATCAAGCGGCGGTTCAGGCGGCAGCTCTTCATCGACATCGTCGGGCGGTTCGGGCGGAAGCTCCTCATCAACCGGTGGTGTTAGCAGCACATCGGGCGGCTCTTCGACATCAACCGGTGGCGTCAGCAGCACCAGTGGCGGATCAGGCGGTAGCTCGACGTCAACCGGCGGCGTCAGCAGTACATCAGGTGGAAGTTCGACCTCGACGTCTTCGGGCGGATCAGGCGGCTCTGGTGGATCAGGTGGCTCATCAACTTCAACGGGCGGCGTTAGCAGCACATCGGGTGGCGTTTCCTCGACCAGCTCGACGGGCGGGTCATCCACTGGTGGTTCATCAACTTCGACGGGCGGTTCTTCAACAAGCACCGGCGGTTCATCAACCTCGACGGGTGGTTCGTCCACATCAACAGGGGGCGTATCGTCTACCTCATCGACCAGCACGGGCGGCGTATCATCAACATCGTCAACAAGCACGGGCGGCGTATCATCAACCTCATCGACCAGCACGGGCGGCAGCTCGACATCGTCGTCGTCATCGACATCATCGAGCTCGTCGACAAGCTCCTCAACCAGCTCGAGCACAAGTTCGTCATCGAACGGCAGCACGAGCAGCAGTGGTGGTAGCAGTGGTGATCCGACTGACGTTCCGGCGCCACCAATGGTCATGCTTTTCGGTCTGGCCGCAGCAGGTCTGGTTGCCCGTGGTCGCTTTGCAAAGCGCATCGAAGCGTAACGCCGACACAAACAAAAAGGGCGCGGTGTCATAACCGCGCCCTTTTTTGTGTCTTCACATAATTGAATTGGTGGAGCCTAGCGGTCTCGAACCGCTGACCTCAACACTGCCAGTGTTGCGCTCTACCAACTGAGCTAAGGCCCCATTCCAGATATATGGTCTATGCCAGACCACATATCCTTGCAACGTCGCTTCGCAGCAAAGTCTTAAAATCAGACTTCCTGTTCACCCTGTCCGGTGTCAACGCCCAGATCATCATCACCGCCCAGATCGACTTCATCGTCGGGTGACTTTTCGGCGTCTTCGTCAACGTCGATGTCCAAATCATCATCACCCAGATCCGAATCGGCAACAACCGCTTCCTTCTTCGGCGCGTCAAACGGCAATGGCTGTTTCGATTTCAGAATCGATTCAGGAACCCAGATATTCCCGCATGCTATGCAAGTAACCGGATCTTCCTTCGTAAGATCATAAAAGCGGGCCGCACATTTCGGACAAGTCCGCTTCGTGCCCCATTCAGGCTTAACCATGGGCGTATTTAGCTCCAGCAAATCAGGGAAATCGCAGGACATGTCTTGCGAAGTTGAGCGCCCTTGCCATAGCGAATCGCCACTGTCAAAGCCGCGCAGTATGAATACCGTTCCCCGCGCCTTTTCTGTGTCCGGCCCGCTAACCGGAACCGTCACCGTTCCGGGTGACAAATCAATCTCGCACCGCGCACTGATGCTGTCGGCGCTGGCAGTCGGCGAGTCGGTCGTCGACGGATTGCTGGAGGGCGAGGACGTGCTCGCGACCGCTGCTGCAATGCGGGCAATGGGCGCTCAGATCGAAAAGCGCGAGACCAAGTGGCACGTAAATGGCGTTGGGGTGGGCGGTCTACGCCAACCTGCAACGGCGCTCGACATGGGCAATTCGGGGACATCAACCCGCCTCCTCATGGGCCTCGTCGCGACGCACCCGATTACCGCAACCTTCATTGGTGACGCATCGCTCAGCAAGCGCCCGATGGGCCGCGTCATCGATCCACTTTCGATGATGGGTGCTGAATTTACCGCGAGTCCGGGAGGGCGCTTGCCGCTGATGGTGCGCGGGATATGCCCGGCCATCCCAATCGAATACCGCCTCCCTGTTGCCTCCGCGCAAGTGAAATCGGCAATTCTCTTCGCAGGGCTGAACACGCCGGGCATCACGCGCATCATCGAACCCGTGCTTACCCGCGATCATAGCGAACGGATGCTGGCCGGCTTTGGTGCCGACATCACCCGCGATGGCGACATCATTTCGATTCGCGGGGAAGCTGAACTCAAACCGCAAAATATCATCGTCCCCGGCGATCCCTCATCCGCCGCCTTCCCGACGGTTGCCGCGCTGCTGGTGCCGGGTTCTGTCGTCACCATTCGAAACGTCGGCATGAACGCCACTCGAAACGGCATTTATATCGTCCTGAAAGCAATGGGCGGTGACATCACGCTAACCAACGAACGCATCGTCGGCGGCGAGCCCGTTGCGGACCTGATCGTGCGCCATTCCGCGCTGACGGGCATCGACACATCGCACGACATCGTGCCCAGCATGGTCGACGAATTCCCTATCCTGTTCATCGCCGCCGCCCTCGCCAAGGGCCGCAGCGTCTTTCGCGGCCTCGAAGAACTCCGCGTCAAGGAATCAGACCGCATCGCCGTCATGGCCAGCGGCTTGCGCGCCATCGGTGCCACGGTCGAGGAACTGCACGACGGCCTGATTGTTGACGGACGCGATGGTGATCCTTTCCCCGGCGGCGCAACGATCACAGCGCAACTCGACCACCGTATCGCCATGAGCTTTGCCATCGCTGGTTTGGTCTCGAAAGCGCCAGTCACCATTGACGACATCAGCCCGGTCGCAACCAGTTTCCCAACGTTCGAAACCATGCTCGCAGGTTTGATCGCATGATAAGCCCTTTGGCCGCCGACATCATCGGGATATGCGGCAGCATCCTGTTCATCGGCGGCTTCGCTTATGCAAATATGGCCAAGTCGATGAACAAGATATTGTTCAACGTCCTCAATCTCATCGGTGCCATATTGTTGCTGATCTCACTGTCGGTGCATTTCAACCTCGCGGCGGTCGTCCTCGAAATCGCATGGGGTATCATCGCTACGATTGGTTTGATCAGTGCCCTGCGAGCCAGATCATTATGATCATTGCTGTCGATGGCCCTGCTGCATCGGGCAAGGGCACAATTGCCCGCGCGCTCGCCGCCCATTTCGGCCTGCCGCATCTCGACACTGGCCTGCTTTACCGGGCTGTCGGCATTTCGGTGCTTCGCCACGGCGGCGATCCTGCCCATGAGATCGACGCTTTGCGCGCCTGCGATTTCAGCGACGCGATGTTGCATGACCCCGAAATCCGCAGTGAAGCCGCCTCTCGCGCGGCTTCAATCGTGTCAGTGCATCCCGCCGTCCGGACCAAACTGCTCGAACGCCAGCGCGCTTTCGCCCGCCAACCCGGCGGCGCAGTCCTCGACGGGCGTGACATCGGCACTGTCATCGCGCCCGAAGCCGATGCCAAGCTGTTCGTGACTGCCTCTTCGCAAGTCCGTGCCCAACGCCGCTATGACGAACTCCAAAAGGCTGGTGCCAATATCGAATTTGGCCATGTCCTTGCTGACATCGAAAGCCGCGACGCCCGCGATTCGGGACGAACGGCGGCCCCCCTCGCTCGTGCCGCCGATGCCGACTTGCTCGACACCAGCAATCTCGCTATACATCTTGCTGTCCAGCATGCGGTCGCATTGGTGGAAGCTCGAGTAACAGCTTAGAGCGCGTCGGTTCTGCCGGTCGCGCTTTTCGTTTTTTGCGCTTCTTTCAATCGATTGCGATGCAGGATGCCGCACCGATATTCGGTCGATGCGGCAACTTCGGTCAAAGACCACCGGATACAACCGGTCGGCCGGAAACAAGATAGTCTAGGAAATACACCTTTATGGCCACTGCGGCTCTTCCAACGCGCGATGATTTCGCTGCACTTCTCGAACAATCAATCGGTGCCGATGGCGGCTTCGAAGGTAAAGTGGTCAAGGGGACCGTGACTGCCATTGAAAACGACATGGCTGTCATCGACGTCGGGCTGAAGTCCGAAGGCCGCGTTTCGCTCCGCGAATTTGCAGCGCCCGGCCAGAAAGCCGAACTGAATGTCGGCGACATTGTTGAAGTCTATGTTGACCGTGTTGAAAATATGCACGGCGAAGCCATGCTTAGCCGCGACCGCGCTCGCCGCGAAGCCGCTTGGGATACGCTTGAAACCGAATTCGAAAAGTCCGCCCGCGTTGACGGCGTGATCTTTGGCCGCGTGAAGGGTGGCTTCACCGTTGACCTGAGCGGTGCCGTGGCGTTCCTGCCCGGATCGCAGGTCGACATCCGCCCCGTCCGCGACGTCACGCCGCTGATGGACATCGTGCAGCCCTTCCAGATCCTGAAAATGGACCGCAAGCGCGGCAACATTGTTGTCTCGCGCCGCGCCATCCTTGAGGAAAGTCGTGCCGAAGCGCGCACTGGCCTCATCTCGACGCTCGTCGAGGGCCAGATCATCGACGGCATTGTCAAGAATATCACTGATTATGGTGCGTTCGTTGATCTCGGCGGTATCGATGGTCTGCTCCACGTTACTGACATGAGCTACAAGCGGATCAACCATCCGTCCGAAGCGATTGCCATCGGCGACACGGTGAAGGTGCAGATCATCCGCATCAACAAGGATACGCAGCGTATCTCGCTCGGCATGAAGCAGCTCGAAAGTGATCCATGGGAAGGCGCAGAAGCAAAATATCCCATCGGTGCCAAGCTGTCGGGCCGCGTCACGAACATCACTGAATATGGCGCGTTCGTCGAACTCGAACCCGGCATCGAAGGCCTTGTCCACGTCTCCGAAATGAGCTGGACCAAGAAAAACGTCCACCCCGGCAAGATCGTTTCGACCAGCCAGGAAGTCGATGTCATCGTCCTCGAAGTCGACAACGAAAAACGTCGCGTGTCGCTTGGTCTCAAGCAGGCCATCAGCAATCCGTGGGAGCAGTTTGCAGCCGATCATCCCGTCGGTTCGCAGGTCGAAGGCGAAGTCAAGAATTCGACCGAATTTGGCCTGTTCATCGGTCTCGATGGCGACGTCGACGGCATGGTCCACATGTCCGACATCGCATGGGGCATTTCGGGCGAAGACGCGCTCAACCTGCATCGCAAGGGTGAAACCGTTACCGCGGTTGTGCTTGACATCGATGTCGAAAAAGAACGCATCTCGCTTGGTATGAAGCAGATGGAAAAGGGTGCGCCTGTCGTCGGATCCACCGGCGCAGGGTCCGGCCTTGCCAAGAACGCCGTCGTCACGGTCACTGTGCTCGAAGTCCGCGATGGCGGACTCGAAGTGCAGGCGGGCGAAGACGGCGCAACAGGCTTCGTCAAGCGTGCCGATCTTGGCCGCGACCGCGACGAACAGCGTCCGGAACGTTATCAGGTTGGCCAGAAGTTCGATGCAATGGTCATTGGCTTCGACCGGTCGAAAAAGCCGAATTTCTCGGTTAAAGCGATGCAGGTTGCCGAAGAGAAGCAGGCGGTCCAGCAATATGGTTCGTCCGATTCGGGCGCATCACTGGGTGACATTCTCGGTGAAGCACTCAAGGCACGTGACGAAAAGAAGTAACACTTTTCTAACACTTCTGAACGAAGTGTTGGATTATGCAGACGCGAGTTGAGTGTGCGTATCACCAATGTTAGCGTCGGGGCGGCTTATGGTCGCCCCGACTGCACAAGCCGGAGAGCACCATGATTCGTTCCGAACTGATCGACACGCTGGTCGCCAAAAATCCAGGCCTCGCATCGCGCGATATTGAGGCGATTGTTGATTGCTTTTTTGAAGAGGTCGTTGCGCAACTCGCGCGTGGCGGCCGTGTCGAACTCCGCGGTTTCGGCACTTTCTCAACCCGAGATCGCGACGCCCGCACAGGCCGCAATCCGCGCACCGGCACCGCCGTTGAGATTGATGCCAAGCGCGTGCCCCACTTCAAACCTGGCAAGGAAATGCGCGCGCGTTTGAATGTATGACGGCTTAGGGCTTCACTCGACTGTCACTGATTTCGCCAGGTTGCGTGGCTGATCCACATCGGTCCCCTTCACGCAAGCGACATGATAAGACAGCAGCTGCACCGGCACCGCATAAACCAGCGGCGCGATCAGCGGATGGACCTTAGGCATTTCGATGGTGGCCATGCACCCCTCGCCCGCCTCTGCGATCCCTTCGGCATCCGAGATCAAGACAACCTTGCCACCGCGCGCCATCACTTCCTGCATATTGCTGACGGTCTTTTCGAACAGCGGTCCTGACGGTGCAATCACGATGACCGGCACTGCTTCATCGATCAAGGCGATGGGGCCATGCTTCATTTCACCCGCCGCATAACCTTCGGCATGGATATAGCTGATTTCCTTCAACTTTAGCGCACCCTCCAGTGCCATCGGATAATCCGGCCCGCGCCCCAGATATAGCACATCACGCGCCGGTGCGATCAGCGGTGCCATCGCGGCAATGTCTTCATCATGCGCCAGTGCGGCGTTGAGCGCGGCAGGTGCTTCGGTCAAATGTCCGACAACTGCGATCTCCTCGTCGCGCGACATCTTGCCTTTCACCACCGCCAGGTGCGCTGCAAACGCAGCCAGCACAGCCAGCTGGCAGGTAAACGCCTTGGTCGACGCCACGCCAATCTCCGGCCCGGCATGGGTGGGCAACAGCAAATCCGCCTCGCGCGCCATAGAACTCGTTGGCACATTGACGACAACAGCGATCTTCTGCCCCGCCGCCTTGGCATGGCGCAGCGCCGCCAGCGTGTCCGCCGTCTCGCCCGATTGCGAAATGAACAGTGCAAGCCCACCCGCTTCAAGCACTGGATCACGATACCGGAACTCCGACGCCACATCGAGGTCAACCGGCACCCGGGCAAATTGTTCGAACCAATATTTCGCGACCATGCCAGCATAAAAACTCGTGCCACATGCTACGATGGTGATGCGCTTGATCGCCGACAAATCGAAATCCATTTGCGGCAGCGCAACTTGCCGCTCGACCCCGCGCAAATAGCTGCGAAGCGTCTGGGCGACGACCGTCGGTTGCTCGAAAATCTCCTTTTGCATGAAATGGCGGTAATTGCCCTTTTCAATCGCCGCCGCCGATACGCCGGATGTCGTAATCTCGCGGGTGACGGGCGCATTGTCCTTGTCGAAAATCGCCGCACCGTCGCGCGTCACGACCACCCAATCGCCTTCGTCCAGATACGCAATCTGCTGTGTCAACGGTGCCAGCGCGAGTGCATCGGACCCCAGATAAGTCTCGCCCTCACCATAGCCGACGACCAAAGGCGACCCGAGCCGCGCACCAATTAGCATGTCTTCATGCGCCCTGAAAGCAATCGCCAGCGCAAATGCCCCGCGCAACTGCGGCAGCACAGCTTTCACCGCATCGGCAGGCGACACCCCCCCCTCGACCTGCTCACTCACCAGATGTGCGACAACTTCGGTATCGGTCTCGCTCGTGAACACCCGGCCCCGCGCGATCAGGGCGTCACGCAACGGCTTAAAATTCTCGATGATGCCATTGTGGACCAGCGCGACGTGCTCCGTCGCATGCGGGTGCGCGTTGTTCGCCGTCGGCGCGCCATGCGTTGCCCAGCGGGTGTGCGCGATGCCTGTGTTTCCTGCCGCATCGTCGGCCTTCAGCACCGCAACCAGATTGCCGAGCTTGCCCTCCGCCCGTCGCCGGATCAGCAGCCCGCCCTGAACGGTGCAAACCCCCGCCGAGTCATACCCGCGATACTCCATCCGCTTCAGCCCATCGACGAGCCGGTCCGAAACGGGGGATTTGCCAACAATTCCAATAATGCCGCACATATTATTTAGGGTCTCCGAAAGGGTCGCGGGTTGCTTGTTCAATCATCTCAGGCGTCAATTGCGCCAATGCTGCTTGATTCTCGCGCTCATTGTCGTGACACGCGCAGCTACATTGGGGGCGCGTATCAGGGTTG
>JAYTWA010000117.1:0-1826 GCA_043743675.1 Sphingomonadales bacterium | reverse complement strand
TGCGGATTATATTTATCCTGCGCTTGATCAGCTGGTCAGCGAGGCGGCGCGGCTACGCTATCGCTCGGCGGGCGAGTTTCCCATGCCGATTACAGTGCGCTCCCCCTTCGGCGGTGGCATCTTCGGCGGGCAGACGCACAGCCAGTCGCCCGAGGGCATTTTCACGCATGTCTCTGGGTTAAAGACCGTCATCCCCTCGACCCCTTACGATGCGAAAGGGCTGTTACTTTCAGCCATTGCGGACAATGATCCAACGATCTTTTTCGAACCCAAGCGCATCTATAACGGCCCGTTCGACGGCCATTATGACCGCCCCGTGCAACCCTGGGCCAAGTTTGACGCGAGCGAAGTGCCTGATGGTCATTATACGATCCCGCTCGGCAAGGCCGCCATTGTCCGCGCGGGCAACGACGTGACCATTCTGACCTATGGCACGATGGTCCACGTGGCGCGCGCCACGGTTGAGGACATGGGCGTAGACGCCGAAGTCATTGACCTGCGCACCCTCGTCCCGCTGGACATCGAAACGATTGAAGCGTCGGTCAAGAAAACCGGACGCTGCCTGATCGTTCACGAAGCCACGCGCACCGGGGGGTTCGGCGCAGAACTTTCCGCGCTGGTCCAAGAACGCTGTTTCTATCATCTTGAAGCACCCGTCGAGCGGGTGACGGGCTTTGACACGCCCTATCCGCACAGCCTTGAATGGGCCTATTTCCCCGGGCCCGTCCGCATTGGCACCGCGCTCAAAAAAATCATGAAGGATTAAGCGATGGCCCGCTTCACATTCCGGTTGCCCGACATCGGCGAAGGCATTGCCGAAGCCGAAATCGTCGCTTGGCACGTGAAGGTCGGCGACCGGATCGAGGAAGATGGAGGCATTGCCGACATGATGACCGACAAGGCGACCGTCGAAATGGAATCGCCGGTTTCAGGGGTTGTGGTCGAACTTGCGGGTGCGGTGGGCGATATGGTGCCGATTGGCAGCGCGCTGGCGGTGATAGAGGTTGAGGATGATGCTGCGCTGATTGAGGACGTCGCTGAACAGCTGGGTGTTGAAGAACCCGAGGCCTTTGAACCTGAACCAAAGCCCGTTCGCGCTGAGCCTGTCGAAGCGCTGCCTTCTCTCTCAGCGACGGTAGGAAAAGAAGGGCAAAGCTTCGACAAGCTCAGCCCAAGCAGTGCTTCTGCACAGGTCCTCGCCTCCCCCGCTGTTCGCGCGCGTGCTGCCGACCTCGGCATCGATCTGTCACAGATCAAACCATCCGAAGACGGTCGCCTGCGCCATGCCGATCTCGACGCCTATATACGTTACAATGCCGGTGCGGGTTACACAGCAGCCACACAACCCCGCGCTGACGAAGCGATCAAAGTCATCGGGATGCGCCGCCGCATTGCCGAAAACATGGCGGCGTCAAAACGCGCGATCCCGCATTTCACCTATGTCGACGAAATCGACGTCACTGAGTTGGAGGATATGCGCGGTGACCTGAACGCCAATCGTGGGGGTCGGCCGAAGCTCACGCTGCTCCCCATGATGATCGTCGCAATCTGCAAGGCCATCCCCGCTTTCCCGATGATCAACGCGCGTTATGACGACGACGCGGGCATCGTCACGCGGCACGGCGCGGTGCATCTCGGCATGGCGACGCAGACCGATGCCGGGCTGATGGTCCCTGTGATCCGCGACGCCCACGCGATGAACATCTGGCAGCTTGCCCGCGAAATCCTCCGCCTCGCCGAGGCTGCCCGAACCGGCAAAGCAAAGTCCGAGGAATTGTCGGGATCAACACTGACGATCACATCGCTCGGAGCGCTTGGCGGCATCG
>JAYTWA010000116.1:0-5653 GCA_043743675.1 Sphingomonadales bacterium | reverse complement strand
GCTCGACGCCAATGATGAACAGCTCGACTTCCCCGTGCTCTATGCCTCGGGCCGCAATGGCTATGCCAGCGAAGATATGGACGCGCGCGAGGGCAATCTGACGCCGCTGTTCGAAAAGATCGTTGCGCACGTCCCTGCACCTGCTGCCGACTTTGACGGGCCGTTCAAATTCCTCGTCACGCTGCTTGATCGCGACAACTTCCTTGGCCGCATCCTGACGGGCAAGGTTCAGTCGGGCACGATCAAGGTCAACATGCCAATCCACGCGATTGACCGCGACGGCAAGGTGATCGAAACTGGCCGGGCTTCCAAGATCATGGCCTATCGCGGGCTTGAGCGGGTTCCGGTTGAAGAAGCACGCGCTGGCGACATTATCTCTATTGCTGGCCTGACTACTGCGACTGTGGCCACCACCATCGCCGATCCTGCGGTTACCGAGCCGCTTTACGCGCAGCCAATCGATCCGCCGACGCTTTCCATGCGCTTTGCCGTGAACGACAGCCCGTTTGCCGGGCGCGAGGGCACCAAGGTGACCAGCCGCATGATCCGCGACCGGCTTGAGCGTGAGGCGGAATCGAATGTCGCCATCCGCGTTACTGAAAGCGCCGACAAGGACAGCTTTGAAGTTGCGGGTCGCGGTGAATTGCAGCTGGGCGTCCTCATCGAAACAATGCGGCGCGAGGGATTTGAACTCGGGATCAGCCGTCCGCGCGTGCTGTTCCGTGAGGAAGATGGCAAGAAAACCGAGCCCTATGAAACGGTCGTTATCGACGTAGACGAAGAATTCTCGGGCACCGTCGTTGACAAGATGAACCAGCGCAAAGCTGAATTGACGGACATGCGCCCCAGCGGCGGCAACAAGACGCGGATCACGTTCAGCGCACCGGCGCGCGGCCTGATCGGATATCACGGCGAATTCCTGTCCGACACGCGCGGCACGGGGATTATGAACCGGCTGTATGAAAAATACGGGCCGCACAAGGGCGTGATTGAGGGCCGCAAGAACGGCGTCCTGATTTCAAACGGCGCGGGCGAAGCGAACAGCTATGCGCTGGGGCCGCTGGAAGAGCGCGGCATCCTGTTCGTGGCGCATCAGGAAGTGTTGTATGAAGGCATGATCGTCGGCGAAAATGCCAAAACCGACGACCTTGAAGTCAACCCGATGAAGACCAAGCAGCTGACCAACTTCCGCGCGAGTGGCGGCAAGGACGACGCCGTCCGCCTGACCCCGCCGAAGCGGATGACGCTGGAACAGGCGATTGCGTATATCGACGATGACGAACTGGTCGAAGTGACGCCGAAATCGATCCGTTTGCGCAAGACGCATCTCGACCCGAATGAACGAAAACGGGCGTCGCGGGCGAAGGTTGCTGCGTAACGGCACTGGTCTTAGGGTGCAGTCATGGCATCCCATCTGAAAGCAGTGCCCGCGACTGATGATGATCTCGGCCTGCCGGGCTGGGTTTATCATGACCCCGCCTATTTCGCGGTTGAAATGGCGCGGGTGATCCGTCCGGCGTGGCAGATTGTTTGTCATGGGTCGGACATGCCAAATGCAGGTGACTGGCGGACAATTGATCTCCTTGGCGAGAGCATAGTCGTCGTGCGCGGTGATGATGAGGCGGTGCGAGCATTTGCCAATGTTTGTCGGCATCGGGGGATGCGGCTGGTGGATGGTGCGGCAGGGTGCGTGAAGAAGCTCGTCTGTCCGTATCATGCATGGGTTTATGAACTCGACGGGCGGTTGTCGGGCGTGCCGATGCGCGGGGATTATCCGGCGCTGGATATGGCGGCGATGGGGTTGAAGCCGGTTGATGTCGATGTCTGGCAGGGATTTGTGTTCATCCGGTTGCGGGACGATGGCGGCCCTTCGGTTGCCGAAATGATGGCCCCCGCACAGGCCGAGATTGCGCCCTATAAATTCGCCGAGATGCAACCGATTGGCACGCCGTGGTCGCGCCCGCGCCATGTGAACTGGAAGAATGTCGGCGATAATTATTCGGACAATCTGCACATTCCGGTCGCGCATGACGGGCTGACGCGATTGTTTGGCAAGAGTTACGCCATCGAAGCGCATGGCTGGGTTGACCGGATGACGGGGGAGCTAGCCGACAAGCCCTCCGTCAATTTCTGGGAACGCTTTTACCAGACGCATTTGCCACGTGTGGATCATTTGCCCGAAACTGCGCAGCGGCGGTGGGTGTACTGGAAATTGTGGCCGAACATGGCGTTCGACATTTATGCCGACCAGATTGATTTCATGCATTGGGTGCCGGTGTCACCAACCGTGACGATGCTGCGGGTGATGAGCTATGTGTTGCCTGATGCGCGGCGCGAGATGCAGCTGGCGCGCTATGCCAATTCGCGGATCAACCGGGTGGTGAATGCCGAGGATACGTGGCTGATCGAAGGTGTTCAGGCGGGGATGGGGTCGGCCTATTTCACCGCCGGCCCGCTGGCGGCAAGCGAGGTATGCTTGCGCAGTTTCAATGCGCGGATAAGGGGGATTATCCCTGAAACGCGGATGCCGAATCCGCCGGAGCGCTACGCAAAATGACCAAGACATATGATGCCGTGATTATCGGCGGCGGACATAATGGGCTAGTTTGTGCCTTTTATCTGGCGCGTGCTGGTTTGAAGGTTCGTATCTTAGAACGTCGCGACATCATTGGTGGGGCGTGCGTGACCGAGGAATTTCACCCTGGTTTCCGCAATTCGACCGCTAGTTATACGGTCAGCCTGCTGCGACCCAAGGTTATCAAGGATATGCGGCTACATGAACGTGGCTGGCGGATTATCGAGCGGACGATTTCGAACTTCTTCCCGTTTGAGAATGACTATCTGAAGCTTGGTGGCGGGACGGATCGAACGCAGGCGGAATTTGCGCGCTTCTCGGCCAAAGATGCCGCGACCTTTCCAGCGTATGAAGAAGCGCTTGAGCGCGTGGCCGAAGTGTTGCGTGGGATTTCACTAAAAACACCGCCCAATGCCGGGGGCGGCGTGCGCGCTCTGCTAGCGGCGGCATCGCAGGGGCGCAGTGTCGCGGGGCTGGATGTTGAGGCGCAGCGCGACGTGCTTGACTTGTTTGTGAAGTCGGCGCGCGATTTCCTTGATGGCTGGTATGAAAGTGACGCGGTGAAAGCGGCGTTTGGCTTTGATGCCGTGGTCGGCAATTATGCGTCGCCCGATACGCCGGGCAGCGCTTATGTTCTGCTCCACCACGTCTTTGGCGAGATCAACGGCAAGAAAGGTATGTGGGGCCATAGCGTCGGCGGGATGGGCGCGATCACGCAATATATGGCGGAGGCGTGCGTCGAGGCGGGCGTCGAGATCAGCCTTGAGGCGCCGGTCTCGCAAGTTCTAGTCGATGGCGGCAAGGTTGCAGGGGTAACGTTGGAAAGCGGCGAGGAGATTGCTTGCGCCACAGTCGTATCGAACGTCGGGCCGTCGCTACTGTTCAAACAGCTTGTTGCTGCGAATGACCAGCCGCCCGCGTTCAAGAAGCGCATTGACCAGTGGAAGACAGGCTCGGGCACGTTCCGCATGAATGTCGCGCTGTCCGAGCTGCCGAGTTTCAGCGTGCTGCCGGGCAAGGAACGCGCCGAGCATCACACTTGCGGCATCATCATAGCCCCGACGCTCGATTATATGGACCGCGCTTATACCGATGCACGGACGTTTGGCTGGTCGAAAGCGCCGATTGTCGAAATGAAATTGCCGACGACAGTGGATGACAGTCTCGCGCCGCCGGGGCAGCATATCGCCAGCTTGTTCTGCCAGCAGTTTGAGCCGCGCCTGTCAGGCGACCGGACGTGGGATGATGTGCGCGAAGAAGTTGCGGATCATATTATTGATACCGTCACTCGGCATGCGCCCAATTTCAAAGCGTCGGTGATCGCGCGGCAGATCCATTCCCCGCTGGATCTTGAACGAAAATTCGGCCTGATCGGGGGGGATATATTCCACGGGCATATGAGTCTTGACCAACTTTATGGTGCGCGACCGATGCTGGGGCATGGCGATTACCGGATGCCGATTGCGGGCCTGTATATGTGCGGATCTGGCACGCATCCGGGCGGCGGTGTAACGGGCGCGCCGGGGCACAATGCCGCGCATGAGATTTTGAAGGATCGCAGCCTGATGGCGCGCGTTTTCGGACGGCGATAGTCACGAATATCGATTGAGATTGTCCGCCGCACATGTCATTTAGCATATTGAGACTTTGACACCTTGGCCTGAATATCCTGGAGCGTCGGGAAGGGCACTTTGGTCAGAATGCGTCGGTTGATTATTTCAGGGTGTTGTAAATTATGAAGATTTTTACTGTATTACGCGTTTTTGCGTTCATTCTTTTTCTCTTTGTTCCTGCGATTTCGGTGATGCTGTTCGCGGGCTTTGTTTTGCACAGCACATATTGGTTTACGTGGCTGGGCCTGCCCACCGTTTTGGCAAATGGCGCCATCCTGTTTGTGCAGCCAATCAGGAGCTTGATCGGTTTACAGCTGACGAAAATGGGCAAGACGGGCTAAGCGCGCCGCATCCATAGATAGAAAGGCACGGCAGTAAGCATCAAAGCAAGACTAAGCCCGCTTGCTGCGATTCCTGCGCCCC
This sequence comes from Sphingomonadales bacterium, assembly GCA_043743675.1. Classification (GTDB taxonomy): domain Bacteria; phylum Pseudomonadota; class Alphaproteobacteria; order Sphingomonadales; family Sphingomonadaceae; genus Sphingomonas_O. Next base: position 1,042 of record JAYTWA010000116.1, on the reverse strand, counting down.
ACAGCGTCCAGAGCGCGTATAATCCACCGATGACTGCGACCCAGCGGACGATCCCGCGCCGGATCGCCGAGGCCGCAAGTGCGAGATAAAGCCAGAGCGTTGCCGACGTGGAAAGCAGCGCCATGAACGCGAACAGGCTGCCCAGCGATTTGCTGGCATTGAAGAGAACGAGGCCACAGGCAAGCAGGCTGGAGATGATTAGCATGCGGGTTGGCGTTTCGGCGGCGTTTGCCTGTCCGAACCAGCGAGGAAGCAAGCCACTGCGCGCCATCGTCAGCGGGATTTCGCCCTGAATGAGCACAAAGCCGTTGAGCGCACCAATTGCGCTGATCGCGGCGAATCCGGCGACGGCATAGGCGGCTTCGCGCGACCAATATGTTTCAATGAACAACGCAAACGGCGCGTTTGAGGCGGCGAGCGCGTCGCGGGGCAGGGTGAGCAAGATACCCGTACAGACGATGAGGTAAATAATGCCTGTGATCGCCGTGCCCAGCACGGTCGCGCGACCGACGTTGATTTCCGGGCGGTCGATTTTGTCGCTGGCCAGCCCCGCGGCTTCGAAGCCGACGAGCGCCCAGAGGGTGAGGCTGGCAGCAGTGGTGATTGATGCCAAGTTTAGATCGACTGGTTGCGCGACGGGGATAGTTATGGGGTTTGTGCTGCTCACCATTGCCAGAATCAGGATGACGGCGATGAGCGGCAGTAATTTGATGATTGTCGTTACAATCTGGAATGCCCCCGCGGCGCGAGCGCCGCGCAAGTTGAGCAGCGTTACAGACGTGATCAGCGCGATCGTTGTCATCGCCGCCAGCGCGCGGTTGTCGGCGAGGATGGGGAAGAAAAAGCTGAGATAACTGGTCGCTGCAATCGCGACGGTTGCGGCGGCAGTCCAGTATGAAACCCACGAACTCCAGCCGATCAGACTTGCGGCTAGCGGGCCGAAAGTTTCGCGGACAATGCCGATGGGCCCGCCCGCTTCAGGCATTGCGCGGACCAGTCGGCTGATGACAATGGCGAGCAGCAATGCGCCCGAAATTGTCAG
>JAYTWA010000115.1:0-12595 GCA_043743675.1 Sphingomonadales bacterium | reverse complement strand
CGACTGGACGGTCACTGTCCCCAGCTGGCGGCGTGACGTCGATGGCCCGGCTGATCTGGTCGAAGAAGTGGTGCGGATCGCTGGCCTGGACCAAGTCATTTCGACGCCACTCCCCCGCGCGGATGGCGTGGCGAAACCGACGGCAACACCGTTGCAAAAAATCGAACGCAAAGTCCGCCGCAGTGCCGCTGCACGCGGGCTGAACGAAGCAATAACATGGTCCTTCCTGCCAGAAGCGCAAGCAACGGCCTTCGGCGGCGGCGCATGGACACTCGCGAACCCCATCAGCGAGGATATGAAGGTCATGCGCCCGTCGCTGCTCCCCGGCCTACTATCGGCGGCACAGCGCAATATGGACCGCGGGGCGGACAGCATCCGCCTGTTCGAAGTCGGTCGCGAATATCATGCCGAAGCTGAACCTTTGACAGTTGGGGTGGTATTGGCAGGCGAGCGGGCGCCGCGTGGTTGGGCACAGGGTAAGGCGCTGGGGTTCAATGCCTATGATGCGAAGGCCGAGGCGCTGGCCCTCCTCGAAGCGGCCGGCGCACCGGTGGATAACCTTCAGGTGATGGGTGATGCCGGTGCGCATTATCACCCCGGCCAGTCGGGGACATTGCGGCTCGGGCCAAAGACAGTGCTTGCTGCTTTCGGTGCGCTCCACCCCGCGACGGCCAGGGCCTTTGACCTGACCGGTGCGGTAGCTGCGGCAGAAGTCTATCTTGACGCCATTCCTGCGAAACGAAGCAGTGGCTTCATGCGCGCTGCCTTCACGCCGCCCGCACTGCAAGTCGTGCGCCGCGACTTTGCTTTTCTGGTACCGGTCGATCTGGCGAGCGACGCGCTGGTTCGGGCGGTCAAAGCCGCAGACAAGACGCTGATCACAGGCGCGCGACTTTTTGATCGGTTCAGCGGCGCGGGCGTTCCCGAGGGGCATGTTTCGCTTGCTGTCGAAGTCACGCTGCAACCGACTGAGAAAAGTTTTACCGAAGACGAACTGAGCGCCACTGCCGCGAAAATAGTTGCGGCAGCGGCAAAACTGGGTGCGACGCTTCGAGGCTGACAGGCGCTGCATTTCGTGCCACAATGCCATTGGGGTCGTGAAAGGTTGCGTATGAATCGATCTTTGGTTTCACTGGTGGTGGCGAGTTCGCTGATCCTGTCGAGTTGTGGTGAAGGCGGCGGAACGACGGCCACGGGCGGTGGCGGATCAAGCGGTGGCGGCACCACAACGGCGGGCTGTTCGCTGGTCGAGCGTCAGAACTGGGCCTTTGCCCAGCTCAACGAATGGTATTTGTTCCCCGAAACGCTCCCGACGTCGCTCAACCCGGCAGCTTATTCGACGGTCGATGATTATATCGACGCGCTGACCGCAACAGCGCGCGCACAACGACGCGACCGGTTTTTCACCTACATCACGTCGATTGCCAAAGAAAATGCGTTCAACAGTTCTGGGTCAAGCGCAGGCATCGGCATTCGCCTGTCAACCGATGCGGCAACCAAGAAGGCCTTCGTGTCCGAAGCATTCGAAGGCGCGCCGGGATTGGCAGCGGGACTTGATCGCGGCACCGAGATTGTCGCAATCGGCGACACGGCAGCGGCGCTGCGCACGGTCGCCGAGATTATTACTGCCGAAGGCATGGCTGGCGTCACGACAGCATTGGGGCCAACGACAGCAGGAGTCACACGGACATTGCGGGTTACCGATGCGTTGGGCACGCGAAATGTAACAGTGACCAAGGCCGATTATTCGCTGACCCCCGTGTCAAGCCGTTATGGCACGCAGATCATTAGCGATGCGGGCAAACGCGTCGGTTACCTGAATTTGCGCACCTTCATTTCGTCCGCCGACCCACAGTTGCGGACGGCGTTTAACAATTTCCGTGCACAGGGAATCACTGAGTTCATCATTGATTTCCGTTATAATGGCGGTGGTTTGCTCTCGACGGCAGACCTGATGGGCGATTTGCTTGGCGGCAACCGGTCGAGCTTCGATATTTTCGATCAAGTCACGTATCGCTCCGAAAAGGCGAGCCGCAACACAATCAAGCGGTTTGCGCCACAATCCGAATCGGTTTCGCCGGTCAAAATTGCGTTTATTGGCACGGGCGCGACGGCCTCCGCGAGCGAACTCGTCATCAATGGCTTTGTCCCTTATCTTGGTAACAATGTCGCGCTGATCGGGGCCAATACGTTCGGGAAACCGGTGGGTCAGGTCGCGCTGGACAAAGCGGCGTGCGATGACCGGCTGCGCGCGATTGCATTTTCGATCAAGAACAGTGCGAATTCGGATGCTTATTATGATGGGCTAGCAACGGCGGTGCGCGTGACGTGCGCGGCGACGGACGATGTGACCAAGCCGCTTGGCAACGCACAAGAAGCCTCCGTGCGGCAGGCGCTCGATTATCTAGCGGGGCGGACTTGCACGCCAATTACAACGGGTCAGGCGAGTCTGTCGCTTCGTGCTTCAACCCCCGAGCTGCTCCGCCCGGAAAATCCAACGGTCAGCCAGCGCGAAGTGCCCGGCCTTTTCTAACGGCTGAGCAAAAACACGGCATGGGCGGCGAACAGGTTCGCTCCTGCACGCGTTGTCATCTTGTCGCCGCTGAGGAACCATTGCGCTTCAATCGTTATCCGGCGTGACGCGATAAAGCCGCGGAAATCATCAATCGTGACGTGATGAATGTTGGGCGTATCATACCAGCGCGCTGGTAGCTGCTTCGTCACTGGCATCGTGCCACCGAACATCAGTGCCATGCGGATGCGCCATTGCGCGAAATTGGGGAACGACACGAAGGCACGCGGGGCAATGCGAAGAAGTTGCTCGATCACCAAATCGGGCCGCCGTGTCGTCTGCAGCGTCTGGCTGAGGATCGCATAATCGAAACTGGCATCGGGATAATCGGCAAGATCGGTATCGGCGTCCCCCTGAATCACCGAAAGCCCCTGCGCCAATGCCGCCGTGACGCCAGCGACATCAATCTCCAGCCCGCGTGCGTCGCAGCCCTTCGCGCGAAGTTCGGCCATTAAAGCGCCGTCGCCGCAGCCGACATCAAGCACCCGCGCACCAGTCGGCACGTTGGCGGCGATGATAGCGAGATCTGGTCTCAACATGTTGCACGCAAAAAGCCCGAGACCACCGCGTCGAAACCCGGTGTATCGAGCAGGAAAGCATCGTGGCCGTAAGGGCTGGTCAGCTCGACAAAACTGACCGCTGCGCCTGCCGCGTTCAGGGCTTGGGCTATCGATTTTGATTCACTAGTGGGGTAAAGCCAGTCGGTGTCAAAGCTGACCACGCAAAAGCGCGTCTTGCTGCCCTTGAAGGCGTTTGCCAGATGCCCGCCAAATTCTTCGGCCAAGTCGAAATAATCGATGGCGCGGGTGATGTAGAGATAGCTGTTTGCATCAAACCGATCCGTAAAACTCAATCCTTGATGACGGAGATAGCTTTCAACCTGAAAATCCGCGTCAAAGCCGAATGTCTTGGCGTCACGCGCTTGCAAACGTCGCCCAAACTTTTCGGTCAGACCCTGTTCGGACAGATACGTAATATGCGCAGCCATCCGCGCAACCGCGAGGCCCGCATCAGGGGGCGTCGAAGGATTCTGGCCATCGCCATAATAATCGCCGCCGCGCCAGTTCGGATCGGCCATGATTGCCTGCCGCCCGACTTCGTGGAAAGCGATGTTCTGCGCACTGTGTTTGGCAGTTGACGCTATAATCAGCGCGGCGCCCACCCGATCCGGGAAATGCGCGGCCCAACTGAGCGCCTGCATGCCGCCCATCGATCCACCGACAACTGCATGAAGTTTTTGGATGCCAAGATGATCCATCAGCAGCGCCTGGCTGCGTACCATGTCACTGATCGTCACAACGGGAAAGCGCATGGCATTGGGATGTCCATCGGCGTGCAAAGCCTCTGGCCCAGACGATCCCATGCAGCCTCCAATCGCGTTGACAGCAATCACACAATAGCGATCCGTATCAATCGGCTTACCCGACCCAACCATCCGCACCCACCAGCCCGCCTTGCCGGTGATCGGGTGGTTTGACGCAACATGATGATCGCCGGTTAACGCATGACAGATCAGAATCGCGTTCGAGGCGTCGGCATTCAGCGTGCCATATGTCTCATAAGCAAGCTCGACCGGCGACAACACGGCCCCGCCATCGAGCTTCAACGGCCCGGGCAGCGTCACATTGCGGTCAAGGCCGAAACGATCATCCATCGGGCTGCGCTTTGGCGGGCGCAGGCGGGTGATGCAAGAATTACAGGAAGTTGTTCGGCCAGATCATCGTCCGCCACATATGCGCAGTCGGCGATCCGTCAAAGCCGAGCCCTTCCGCGGGCTGTTTGAAATTGCGCCCGATAATGTCGATCAGCGGCGTAATATCGGGCGTCGTTTCGTCGTCGAAGAAGTAAATATCATACAACGTGACCAGCCGCGCCGACATATACCAGTGGTGATCGCGCGCATCGGCAGCTTCGCGGCAGATATACTCAGGCGGTACGTAATCAGTGCCGAAAAACCGGTCGTAACTGTCAGGATATTTGTAACCGACCGATTCATCCGCGAAATAACGCAGCGCCTGATGCTTCTCGACCGCCCAAGCGACTTCCTCGCTGACATAGGGCGCAATCATCTGAGCACCCCAATAGCCATGATCGGCGCGGATCAGACAGGCATTCGAAATATCGTGCAACAGGCACGCCATGATCACCGTTTCAGGCTGATCATCGTTTAAGGCGCGCATCGCGCTTGAAATAAGGTGCCGTTCGGTAATCCCACCGAACCGATGCGCGAAGAAATCAACGAGCGTCGGCTTGGCGGGCATTTTGGGCAGCGCGGGATTATCGCCCATCATCATGACCGTGCCGGGCTTCAGCGCCGCCAGCGCTTCATTTTCGCCGGTTGATTTGCCTGTGCCAACATAACCGACAGGGGCCGGGACTATCAGGCGTTCATGGCCGGTCTGGTTGGATTCGGGCGGGTTGCACATGAGCGCGCTTTAGTCGCGCCATGGCCCCCGTGACAATCACCGCCAGCGCGCTAAAGGATCGAGGCATGACAAACCCCCAACCAAAACCATGGATCATGGACATCGCGCCCTATGTGCCCGGGCGCTCTGCGACAGATGATGGGCGCAAGGTCGCCAAGCTGTCGTCGAACGAGAATCCGCTTGGCACCAGTGACGCCGCAAAAGCTGCTTTTACCCAGCACGCTGCGGATCTGGCGCGTTATCCCGATGCGTCGGCGGCGGCACTGCGTGAGGCCATTGCGGCGAAATATGACCTTGATCCTGCACGGGTCATCTATGGCACGGGATCCGATGAGATTCTGCACATGGTTGCCGGGGCCTATGCTGGCCCGGGCGATGAAGTGCTGCAAGTGCGATACGGCTTTGCGGTGTATGAGATTGCGACGCGACGCGTGGGAGCAACTTTAGTTGTCGCGCCTGATGCTGACTATGCCACGGATGTTGACGCGCTGCTTGCCGCCGTGACGCCCGCCACGCGGATCGTGTTCATTGCAAACCCCAATAATCCGACCAGCACGATGACATCACGGGCCGAGATTGCGCGGCTACATGCCGGCTTACCAAGCGATGTAATGCTGGTGATCGATCAAGCCTATGCCGAATATCTTGAGCCGCAAGAGAATGACTGGGGGCTGGGGCTTGCCAAAACTCACCCCAACGTCGTCATCACGCGCACCTTTTCAAAGATTTACGGACTGGCGGCGGAACGGATCGGCTGGGGCTATGGCAGCGCCGAAGCCGTCCTCGCCATGCACCGCATCCGGCAGCCATTCAACATCACGACCGGGGGTCAAGCGGCAGCAATTGCGGCACTGCATGACGTCACCTTCGTTGACGATAGCCGCGCGCACAACGCGACGTGGCGGGCATGGCTAAGCGATGAAATTGCCAAGATGGGCAATGCGGGGCTGCGCGCGATCCCGTCGAAAACCAACTTCCTCCTGATCCTGTTCGAAGGCGCGGTGAGTGCGGAGACGGCCTACAAGGGCCTTATGGAGCGTGGCTTCATCACGCGCTGGCTGCCGGGGCAAGGGCTGCCCAATGCGCTGCGGATTTCGATTGGCACCGAGGAAGAAACGCGCGGCGTTGCTGAAGCGTTGCGGAAGATCGTGACCTGATGCTGCCGTTCGCGCGCGTTTCGATCATTGGGCTGGGGTTAATTGGTTCATCGATTGCGCGCGCTGTCCGAGACGCCATGCCGACAGTCGTGTTGAGCGGCCATGATGCAGACCCGCACGTGCGCGAGACAGCGCGGGCATTGAAGCTGTGTGACGATGTCGCGGACACGGCGGGGGCGGCGGTGATAGATGCTGATCTTGTCATCCTGTGTGTGCCATTGGGCGCGATGGCTGCTGTTGCGACAAGCATCGCTTCGGACTTGCCGCCCGAAGCGGTGATCAGCGATGTCGGGTCATCCAAGGCGGCAGTAACGGCAGCACTGACGGCGGCATTGCCAAACCATGCGATAGTCCCCGCGCATCCAGTCGCAGGGACCGAACGCAGCGGGCCGGAAGCAGGCTTTGCCGCGCTGTTTCACAATCGCTGGTGCATCCTGACGCCGCCCGACGGCACATCTGACAGCGCTGTCCAACAAGTTACGGCATTTTGGCAGCGGCTGGGCGCGCAAGTCGACGTCATGGACCCCGCGCATCATGATCTGGTGCTTGCCGTGACCAGCCATGTCCCGCATCTGATCGCCTACACCATTGTCGGCACCGCATCCGACCTTGAAAGCGTGACCCAAAGCGAAGTCATTAAATATTCGGCGGGCGGTTTCCGCGATTTTACGCGTATCGCCGCGTCAGACCCGACGATGTGGCGCGATGTGTTCCTGACCAACAAGGATGCCGTCCTCGAAGTCCTTCAGCGCTTCAGCGAGGACCTGACGGCATTGCAACGAGCGATCCGCTGGGGCGATGGCGAAGCGCTATTCGACCTGTTTACCCGAACCCGCGCCATCCGGCGGAGCATCATCGAACAGGGGCAGGATGATGACCGGCCCGATTTCGGGCGCCAAGATCATCAGGGCGATCACTGATTCAGAACATTGATCGCAGTGTGAATTCGTGCTTCAATTTCCTCGCGCGGTAGTCCTACAGGAATTGGTTCGCCAACGCGCACCGTCACAACACCGGAATAGCGCAAGAATTTACCTTTGGGCCACAGCCGCCCCGTGTTGAGCGCAACGGGATAAACCGGAAGGCCAAGCGTTTTATACAATCCAGCGATCCCCGGTCGCAGATCGGGCAGTTCGCCCGGCATCACCCGCGTACCTTCAGGGAATATCACGATTGGCCGATCCGCCGCCGCTGCTTCTCGTGCCGCTTTCAGCATCATGCGCAGTGCGGCTGAGCCGGCCTCACGCGAAATCGGGATGACGCCGTGCCGCCGCGCGACCCATCCCCAGATGGGAATACGAATTAACTCGGCCTTGAACACTGTCGCTGGTCGATCAATCAGGCGGAGGATCTCGATCGCTTCGAGCATCGATTCATGCTTCATCGCAATAATGCACGCGCCGGTCGGAAATGCCCCTTCGACGACAACGCGAATACCCAAAATCCAACGCACACAGAAATAATGATATTGAGCCCAGCGCCGCGAACCTCTGATCACGGCTTCCTGCCCAAACAACGCCCCGAACCCAGCGGCAATCACAACCGGAATGCTGCCCAAATAAAATATAATCGTGAACAGGAGCGTGCGAACAAACGTCATAAACCAGTCAGCACCGCGACACGACGGAACAAATATTTATTATATTCACGCAGCAACACAGCAAGACTGGCATCGCTGCGCACGGCGTCGGGCACGACAGTTGCGCTATCCCCCAAGGCACGCTCAAGTTCGAACTGCGCACGCGGCATATGCCAGTCCGACGTGACCAAGCGAACACTCTTATATTTGTTGCGCCAGACCCAGGCTGTGGTTTCGTTTGCATTTGATCGCGTATCGCTGGCTTCACGACCAAGATCGACGCAGCACGCCATCGTTTTTAGCGAGACATGCTGGGCTTCGGCGAGTTCGGCGGGTTTCACGCGGCGGTCAACGCCAGTGATCAACATCCGTCGCGCGCGCCCTTTCGCAATAAGGTCTATGCCGCGTGCGATGCGCCCTTGTGCGCCGGTGGGCACGACGATGCCATCGGTCTTGGTCGGACCAGCAGGCCGCGGTAGCAGGATGACGAACAGGGCAAAGCCAAGCGCCCAACCGACCAGTGCCAAAGCGAAAACGCGACGGATCATAGCATGCGTGCCAAGGCACGCACCACGGTCATCCTCGCCGTGAGGATCGATAGGAGGACGGCGGCGAGCGGCAGGAGTGCAATGACCACCCAGCCTTTCCAGCCCAGCCCGCCATTGTCGAGTAACGCCGCGCCGACATTCGCCATACGCCCGCCAAGCCCGAAAATCACCAATGCCCCGCACATACAACCCAAAACGCTGCCGAACAGCGCATCGAGTGCTGCGCGACGCTGAAACAGGCGGGCAACCTGAACATCCGTCGCGCCCATCAAGTGCATGATGTCGATGGTTGGACGGTGCGTCACTAGCGCAGTGCGCGCCGCCAATACGACGGCCGCCGCCATCGTTGCCGCCATGAGTGCGACGAGCCCAACCGAAAGCCAGCGCAACGTCGACAACAACCCCTGGACTGGCCCGAGCCACTGTGCATGCGCATCAACGCGCGCCGTGGGAGCAATGGCTTTCACAGTCATAGCCACTTCCTCCATGCTGCGCGGATCGGTTGAGCGTAGCGATACATCAATCAGCGTTGGCACGGGGAGATCTGCATCGAGGCCATCCTGTCCAAGCCACGGCGCAAGCAATTCGCGCATCCGCCCCTCATCAACGCGCGCGGCATTCGCAACAGGGCCGAGGCGCGAGAGTTCGGCAAGGACCGTCCGCGTCTGGCGATCACGGAAATCGGGATTGGGTTCGACAATCTGGATTGTCAGTTTGCCCGCAAGCTGATCGCCGAGGCCCGACGCCGCATTGCCCAGCGCCAGTCCTGCGCCCGCCGCAAGGACCGTCAGAAAGGTCATGATCGCGATAACCCATGGCATTGGCCCCGCCAGCCGTCCTTCGGGCAGCAAGCGCCGGTCAGCCGCTGAAGCAATAAGCGGATTGTTCACGCCGGCTCGCCCGCTGGTTCGTTCAGGGGCGGATATTTGAGCGCGCCGGTGGGGTCCGACAGCCGCCCGCGATCAAGCCGCATCATCTGTGCCGTGCCAACGCGGCTCAACAAATGAAGATCATGGGTGGCAACCACGACAGTCGTGCCGAGCCGGTTAAGACCGTCGAACAAATGCAGCAAGCGCTGCGCCATTTCCGGATCGACGTTGCCGGTCGGTTCGTCCGCGACAAGAATATCGGGCCGCCCAATCACTGCACGCGCAATCGCCACACGCTGCTGCTCACCCCCTGAAAGTGTTGCGGGGCGGGCATCCGCACGGTCCTGTAGCCCAACCCACGCCAGCATTTCACGCACTGGCGCGGCAATCTCGCGCTCGTCCGTTCCCGCCACACGCAAGGGTAGTGCAACATTATCGAACGCTGACAGATGCTGGACAAGGCGGAAGTCCTGAAACACCACCCCGATGCGGCGGCGGAAAACAGGCAAACGATCCCGCGGGGCCGCAACAAGGTTTTCACCGAACATGCGAATTTGCCCGCGGCTCGGTCGTTGCGCGAGATAAAGCAGCTTTAGCAATGACGTCTTGCCCGCACCCGACGGTCCGGTCAGGAAATAAAACGCGCCGCGTGACAGCGAAAAGCTGAGATCAGAAAGCGTTTCGGCCCCTGTGCCATAGCGCAGACCGACATTTTCGAACTGGACAATATTACTCACGGTCCCCGCGCCCGATGCTAAGCAGAAGTATTGCCATCGCACGGCAATGGCGCGTCCGTAAAGGGAAGCGCTTGCCAGCGATGTCTCCACAGTGCTTAGGTTGCAGATTATCGCCCTCTCAGAGTATCGCGTCTGCAATGATCCTGTCCTGCCCCACCTGCCGCACCCGTTATGTCGTGCCCGACAGCGCCGTGGGTCCGTCGGGGCGTCAGGTCCGCTGTGCATCATGCCGCCACAGCTGGTTTCAGGAACCTGCGCCGCTTGATGACTTGGTCGAGCGCGCGGCACAGGCCACACCGCCTGCTACCGAGGCTGTCGTGCAACAAGCGCCTGCCCCGTTCGTACCGCCTCCCGTGGCGCCTCCACCTGCTGAGATTGTGCCTACGCCCGATGCAATGGCTGAAGATTATGACGCTTTTGCCCCCGCCCCCCCGTTTCGCACACGACGCAATCCGACAAAGCGCTGGACAATCGTGGCGGGATTCGTTGCGGTGCTATTGTTGGGTGGAATTGCCGCCGTGCAGTTTTTCGGAACGCCGACGTTCGTAACCGGCCTATTGGCGCGTGCGGGATTGCCGGGCGGACAGATTGATGTGCCACTGCTCCTTGAAGTGCCGCGCAAGCCCGAGCGGCGTGAACTGCCCAGCGGGAATGAATTGTTTGCGTTGACCGGTCGAATCGTAAACCCGACTGACACGGCGCAGCGCGTGCCCGACATTCTCGCCGAACTGCGCGATGCCCAGGGCCGTGTGGTCTATGGCTGGACGATCACACCCCCCAAACGAACAATCGAAGCGGGCGGCAAAATCGAATTTGATTCAGCCGAGATCGATGTGCCCAAGGGATCGAAAAAGCTCAACCTGAGCTTCTCGGGCGCGCCCCCGAAGTAGGGACGTAAAATAGGGGCATTGCGGGCGGGGTTCGGCTTTGCTAGAGGCGCGCCCCTACCCGACTGCCGTTCATTCGGCAGCTGATGGCTGTGCGGCCATGGCGGAACTGGTAGACGCGCAACGTTGAGGTCGTTGTGGGCGAAAGCCCGTGGAAGTTCGAGTCTTCTTGGCCGCACCAGTCACGCCGCGCCAAGCGATAGGTTATCTATCGCCAGCGGACTGCGACGTGACCGGCCAGCGTCGCAAAGCGACGACTCACGACGTGGCTTTGCCACGGCGAACCGCTCTTACCTCGCAGCCCGCACCCCCATTACTTGCGCTGCCACAGCCCCCAGATGCACTGACGGCGTATTCTCACCCACCAACGCGACACCGCTCAACATCGCATCAAGTTTTGTCGCATCCGCCGCCAATTTGGCGATCCGAACGGTATAGCGCCCATAAGGTACCCCTTCGAACAGGAAAAACCCATCAAAGTCAGACCGCGTCCGCGCCACCGCTCGACCTTCAACGTCGGCCAATTCAAGATCGACACCTTCAAGGTTGCCGCCACCTGCGCGCACTAGTGTCCCGTCGACATCGCCGGTTGCGACCAGCGGCAGCTCAAGCGCGACCGTCACCCCCGGACGTGGCGTCACCACAGACCCGGGCGTTGACGGCTGAACCAGCGGATCGGGCAGCGCCGATCCATCGACACTGACCAACACAGGCTGGAACGGTTCAAGGCCGTCAACCACAACTTCGCCGTTGGCATCGGTCAGAAAATCAACTGGCACGCGACCTGCGGCAATCTGTGCACCCTTTTCCAGCCGTTCGCCAGAATCGCGGCGACCATTCATATTGGCATCGCGATACACACGGACCAGTGCCGACCCCTGCGACGCGAGTTTGTCCGCTGTCACGCGAATGCCGCCGCCATTTCGAGGATTGGGGCCAAGGCTGAAAGCGACATTGAGACCCGCCGCAACCGAACCATCGGTCGCGATTTCGCCACTGGCGCTTAATGAGAACCTATCAAAGCGGCGGCTGTAACCAATTCCGGCACGCGCACGGCCAAGCGACTCGTCAAAGCCAAGTTCTGCCCGCCATTGCGCGGGATGCAGCAAGCTACTCCCTGCCGACCATTCACCGACAATTGTTGCAGATTGAAACTTGCTTTCAGGAGCAATGCGGAACCGTGCCTCGCCACGCAACCGTATTTTCCCAATGCGGGCATTCGCAAGCAGGCCAGCTTCAATCTGTGGCGGCGGATCAGGGCCGAATTTTCTTCGTTCGTCGCGATAAGCCAGTTCGCCGGTCAATGACATGCGCCCGAAACTGAGCGAGGAGCGCGTTGTAAATTCAAGCGTGCTGTCGCCGCTGCGCCGTGTCATAAATCGCGCATCTACGTGAACTGGGACAGTGCCGCGCCCGCTGCCAAAGAAATGGTCGACACTGATCACATGCAGACCTGTGACATTCTGCAAGATACGGTCAGACCGGTAATCACCCCCTGCCCATATTGTTTCGACACTGAAATTAGTGGTGCCAAGCTGTGCCAAGGCTTGCACTCTCAGGGCGTGCCCACCCGTTGTGTCCACGGCGCCTGAAAATTCAGCCAGCGCCGGGCCAATCGCCCGTCTCAGCGCGACTTCGCCAAAGTTGCGCCGACCTAATCCGTCGATCAACAAACTGCTCATGTTCAAGGCAACTGACGTCTTGGTGTTCAGCCCGCGCTCCAGCCCGAATGACCCCCGCCAGCCGCGCCGTGCGAATGTCGAGGCCTGATACAGATTGATCAAGTCGCGGCCTTCCTCATCCGCCCCCGCCCAATACCA
>JAYTWA010000114.1:0-6175 GCA_043743675.1 Sphingomonadales bacterium | reverse complement strand
CAAAGATGTTCATGCCGCTCATGCTCATTCGCCCTTCAATGCGCGGGTGATTGTGGCGACGCGGCCTTCGAGGAAGGCGAGCGTCGTGCGATATTGCACCGCGTTTTCGGCAAAGGCGGTTTGTTCGGTCGGCAGCTCCACCGTATTGCCATCAAGCGACGGTTGGACGGGCACCCGGTAGCGCACGGCGTCGGCTTCGCCACGCAACGCAGCGGCAAAATCAATGTCGCGCGCCTTGTAATTTGGCGTTGCCGCATTCGCGATATTCGAGGCTAGCATTGACAGCCGCTGCGACCGGATCGCCAGCGCTTGCCCATGAATGCCGAAAAGATCGTCTGCCATTTTTTCGTCAGCCCTAAAGTTTTGTCGTGACCCGCCGTTAAGTTAGCGTGGACCCGAAATGTGTTGAGCAATGGCCGTGCCAGTTTGAGTATCGGCGGATTTTCAGCATTTCTGTCGCGGGGGACAAGCCTGCGGGCGGCAGGTAATTGCCGCTTACCGGCAAGAATTTGCCGCTTTACAGTGGCTGGCACGAATTGTGCTGCACCGTTATCATTCTTTTATGGAGACGATCAATGGCGACAATTTTACGACATTCCATCCTACTGGCGCTGCTCGTTCCGGTTCATGCTAATGCTGGCGACTTTCAGAGCCTTGACGCGATTGATGCGCATGCGGCTGAAGCCTCTGGAACTGTCGTCCGCCCGGTTGACCGGCGACTAAAGCTGGCACCTTGTCCAGATGCGTTACAGACCGATGCGCCAGGGCAAGGAGCGGTCATCGTTCGCTGTATGCCATTGGGTTGGCGTGTGCGGGTTTTAATCGTGACGAATTCTATGACCGCGTCAAACGCGCCTGTCGCAATCAAACGGGGCGACCCAGTGAGCGTCAATTTTGTGGCACCGGGATTTTCGGTTACGACCAGTGGCATTGCCGAAACCGAGGCTAGAATTGGTGAGCCTGTTCGCGTCCGTGTCGAACAAAAAGCCAATCCGATCATGGGCGAAGCTGTCGACGCAGGCACCGTTCGCGTTGGCGGATTAAAGTAATTTAACTGGTCGCCGTTATTGCGGTTGAAGGAGTGAAAACGATGGTAACGCCGATTTCGAATTCGGGACCAGCCAAAGTTGATAAACAGCCAATCGTGACGCTGCCCCCTGTGGCAGTTGATGAAAAGCGCACGATTAAGGCTGAAACAAGCAGCATGCCTGCGGCACGTTTCGCCAAGCTCGGGCCGCCAATCGATGTGACGCGCGTTAATGAAATTCGCGCGGCAATCGCCAGCGGAAATTACACCGTTGACTCTGATCGGCTTGCGGCGGCGATGTTGGCACTAGACCTGCCGGAGCGCAAGGCGTGAGCGAAGTGGCGCTAGATGCGTTTACGGGGGCGCAGGCCGCACTGGATCTTGCGCTCGATGGAACGGACATTCGTGCCATTGATGCGGCATGCGAGCGGTTTCGGACGGCGATTTTTGATGTCCGCGCTGCTGGTGCCTGGCGCACGCAGCCTCAATTGGCCCGGACAGCGGCGGATATGCTGGGCCGGGTCGAGCTCGCCCAGCAGCGCGTCAAAAATCTGACGCGCGATACACGAGAACGATTGGCTGCACTCGAAGCCGCCCGCGGTCGGGTTGGCCTCCATCTCTATAATCGCAGTGGATCAGCGGCGCGCTAAGCGCTTGGCACGGCGCTTGCTGTCTATCCCCATGAGTTTTGGGGATATGTTATGGTTTCGACAATTTCAGCACAGGGTGCGCGGGGTGCCGTCCATCAAGCGATTTATAACGCAGCGTCGTCCACCGGCGTTGATTTCAATTATCTGTTCAACCAGGCGCGCGTCGAAAGCAGCCTGAACCCCGATGCAAAGGCGCGCACATCGAGCGCTACCGGGCTTTATCAGTTTATCGAACAAAGCTGGCTTGGCGTTGTTGCCAAACATGGTGACGAGCATGGACTAGGTTGGGCCGCGTCTGCGATTTCGCGTGGCAGTGACGGGCGATACAGGGTTGCTGACCCGGCAATGCGGAGCGCAATCCTCGATTTGCGGCGCGATCCCGATGCGTCGGCAGCGATGGCAGCTGAATTTGCCAGCGACAATCGCGATCATCTGGAAAACAGGCTCGGTCATCAGGTTGAGTCAGTTGATCTCTATCTCGCCCATTTCCTGGGTGCAGGCGGCGCGACGAAGTTTCTTCGAAATTACGAGGCAAACCCCGAGACATCCGCAGCGGCAATCTTTCCAGCAGCGGCGCGAAGCAATCGCGGAGTGTTTTTCAATCGTGACGGTTCAGCACGGAGTTTAGCCGATGTTCGGGCACGATTTGCGGCAAAGTTCGAGGGCGCGAGACCAGTGGTCGAAGCGCCTTCCTCGATCTGGGCCGAGAACAAAGACAAGACTTCTGCAGGTGCCGCTCGAACGGGTCTGGTGATGACCGCACAGGCGCGGCTCGCCTATCTCATGCTGGCGTCAATGGGTGTGTCGGCATGATCCCGACAGCGACGCAGTGGCGCATCTGGATGAGCGCTGGGGGCAGTGCAATCCTGCCATTGGCAACGTTGGCGATTGTTGTGCTGATGATTGTGCCGGTGCCGAGCATTGTGCTCGATGTCGGGTTCATCGCGAATATTGCACTAAGCCTGGCCGTGCTGATGATTGCGTTGAATGCCGCGCGGCCGCTGGATTTCTCGTCTTTCCCGACAGTGTTGCTGTTCGCGACCTTGCTCCGCCTCGCGCTCAACGTCGCCTCGACGCGGGTTGTCTTGGTCAGCGGTCATGAGGGGGCAGGCGCGGCAGGGCATGTCATCGAAGCGTTCGGCAAGTTCCTGATCGGTGGCGACTGGGCGGTCGGGATATTCGTTTTCCTGATTCTGATGATCATCAATCTGGTTGTTATTACTAAAGGCGCGGGGCGTGTTTCTGAGGTGTCAGCGCGTTTCACGCTCGATGCTTTGCCGGGCAAGCAAATGGCGATCGATGCGGATTTGAATGCCGGATTGATGACTGCGGATGAAGCAAAGGTTCGGCGGCAGGAAGTTGCGACCGAGGCAGACTTTTACGGATCGATGGATGGTGCGTCGAAATTCGTGAAAGGCGATGCCGTTGCGGGCGTATTGATCCTCGTCATCAACATTGTGGGCGGCATGGTGCTTGGCATTTTGTCGCACGGCCTGAGTGCGAGCGACGCCGCGAAGACTTATGTGCTGCTTGCAATCGGTGACGCGCTTGTTGCGCAGGTTCCGGCTTTGCTGTTGTCGATAGCGGCGGCAGCGATCGTAACGCGCGTAAGCTCGACGCTTGATCTCGCGCGTCAGGTCACGAGCCAGTTCGGGACGGCGGGTACATGGGCACCGGTCGGCGCGATACTCGGGGTGCTGGGCCTGCTTCCGGGCATGCCGCATTTGATAATTTTGCCCGCAGCGGTCGGGGCAGGGGTGCTTGCATGGCGACTGAACAAGAAACCTGCCGTCATTGAAGTCGTTCTGCCGCAGGCTGCACCATCAAGCGCGATTGAATGGTGCGATGTCCATGACAGCGCTGCATTAAGCCTCGACATTGGCTACGCGCTTGTCGGACTGGTCGACGAGCGCAAGGGTGCGCCATTGATGGCGCGGATCACCGGTATTCGGCGCCAATTATCACGTGAGCTTGGGTTCGTTGTGCCACTCGTGCGGGTCCGCGACGAACTGTCGTTATCGCCCAATCATTACAGGATTACATTGTCCGGGATTATCGTGGGTGAAGATGAAATCTTTCCCGATGACTTGCTTGCGTTGGACTCAGGCGACATCGAGGGCGTGGTCGAAGGGCGGGCGGTCAAGGATCCGACATTTGGCCTTGATGCGCTGTGGATTCAGGCAGGGCAGCGTTCCGAAGCGATTGTCGCGGGCTATACTGTTGTTGATGCGCCAACGGTTATTGCGACACATCTGAATCGGACGATTGTTGCGGGTGCCACTGACCTGTTCGGGATCGACGAGGCGCACAAACTGCTCGACAGCCTCAAGGAAACTGCGCCCGAGCTGGTCAAAGGACTGACGCCTGCACCATTCACGACAGCGGCCATTGCCGCGCTTTGCCGTGGGCTGCTGGCCGAGGGTGTGCCGCTCAAGGATTTTCGCCGGATCGCCGAGGCGATGATTGAAAGTACTGCGCACGCCGCCAACCCGCGCGCGTTGCTTGAAGCGGTGCGGATGCGGATCGGGGCACTGATTGTGCAGACAATCGTGCCGGTGCAGATGCCGTTACCTGCGATTACCCTTGCGTCAGATCTTGAGGGGTTGCTGGCGGATGCGGTGCGGATTGCACCCGACGCCGTGCATCCGTTTGAACCCGGTCTTGCCGCACGCGTGACGCAAGCGATTGGCGAGGCAGCAGCGCCGATGCTGAACGTGGCGCGGAACTTTGCCATCGTAACTTCGCCATCGGCTCGGCCCGCGTTAGCGCGGTTGTTGCGCCCGCATTTACCCGAAACGCCGGTGCTGTCGTTTCTTGAAATTCCCGATGCCAAACCCGTCGATGTCGTCGCGGTTGTCGGGCGCGCTGACGCCATTCCTCATTTGACTGAAGGAGCTGCCTGATGGCGCTGAACGATCCGCAAACTGCGCTGTATGATCGGCGCGGGCGAAATCCCGCAGACGTGCTGGTCCGCGATCATATGCCGCTGGTGAGAAAGGTCGCGTGGCATGTGCACGGGCGGGTATCGTCAGCGATTGATGTTGAGGATTTGATTCAGACGGGCATGGTGGCGCTGATCGAAGCGGCGCGGTCCTATGAAGATCGTGGCCATGCGTTTTCAACCTATGCAACAATGCGGATACGCGGGAGCATGATCGATGCGCTGCGTCGTGGCGCATCACAGGGTCGCGCGGCAATGGGCAAACGGCGGGCGATTGTTGCGGCCCGGACGAAGTTTGAACAGACAAATGGCCGTGTGCCGGTCGATGTTGAAATGGCAGAGGTCCTGGGCCTTGATCTCGAAACCTATCAGGCCGACGCAGAGGCTGCGCGCGGTGTGCGGCATGAATCCATCGACGATCTTTATTCGGATCATTCAATGTGGTTTGCCGATGTCGAGGATCGCGCTGATGATGTGCTTGAACGGGCGCAGCTTCAGGGCATTGTCGCTGGTGCGATACGCTCTTTGCCCGAGCGTGAGGCAATGGTCCTGCAGCTTTATTTTGTCGAGGAAATGAACCTTGATGAAATCGGCGAGACGCTTGGTGTAGGCGCGGCACGTATTTGCCAGATCAAGAAAAGCGCGCTCGATAAAGTCCGTGCATTGATCGCCGACGAATAAATAAAAACCCCCGACGCGGTGGGATGCGCCGGGGGTTTTCGTTTTTCGGGGCCGTCAGAGGGGGACCAAACCCACGACGGTCCCAAACTTGTCTTTGTTGCGACCATGATTCACGCACCGGACCCTACGGGCCCGGCACGATCAAGGTCGGGGATTTTATCCGCGAAGCAGGCTCAGGACGCCCTGCTGCGACTGGTTCGCTTGCGCCAGCATTGCGGTCGATGCCTGATTGAGGATCTGCGACTTGGCGAGCTGTGTCGTTTCGGCCGAAAAGTCAGCGTCTTCGATACGGCTTCGGGCTTCGGTCAAGTTGGTAACGGTTGACGTCAAGTTGCTGACGGTTGCTTCAAACCGGTTTTGGACAGCACCGAGGCCTGCACGGCTTGAGTTGACTGTGTCAATTGCCGTATCGACGAGGGCAAGTGCAGCAGCTGCGCCTGCTTGCGTCGACAGATTGACAGTGGCGACACCAAGATCCGCTGTTGCCATCGAGGCTATGGCAAGCGTTACGGTATCGCCCGAATTGATCCCTGTCTGGATAGCGAGCGCCGACGCGGTGCCATCGACGAGCTTTGTGCCGTTGAACGTCGTCGTGTTGGCAATATCATTGATCTGACCGAGCAACTGCGTGACTTCAGCCTGAATTGCCGTGCGGTCGCTTGTGGCATTGGTGCCGTTGGCCGACTGGACAGCAAGTTCGCGAACACGCTGAAGCATGTTGCCGACTTCACCCATCGCGCCTTCAGCGGTCTGCGCAAGCGAGATACCGTCATTGGCGTTGCGCATGGCAGCCGAGAGGCCACGAACCTGACTGGTCATGCGGCTGGCGATCGCGAGGCCGGCGGCGTCGTCCTTGGCCGAATTGATGCGCTTGCC
>JAYTWA010000113.1:0-1839 GCA_043743675.1 Sphingomonadales bacterium | reverse complement strand
GAATCCTTTGTGGACCGCATTCGGCATTTGGCCGACCTCGGAGTCGAGATTGAAGTGCTTGACGATGATGCGATGCGCGCGCTTGGTATGGGGTCGTTGCTCGGCGTGGGGCAGGGGTCGGCACGGCCGTCGCGCTTACTGTCGATGCGGTGGGACGGGACCGGCGGCGCAACCAAGACGCCGGTGGTGTTTGTTGGCAAGGGCGTAACCTTTGATACGGGCGGCATCTCACTGAAGCCACCCGGCGGCATGGAAGACATGAAGTGGGACATGGGCGGCGCTGGCGCTGTCGTCGGCGCGATGAAGGCACTCGCCGGTCGCAAGGCCAATGCGCACGTCGTTGGCGTCTGCGCGCTGGTCGAGAACATGCCCGACGGCAATGCACAGCGTCCCGGCGACGTCGTGACGTCAATGTCGGGGCAGACCATCGAGGTCATCAACACCGATGCCGAAGGGCGGCTGGTGCTGTGCGATGCGATGACATGGGTTCAGCGAAAATATGCGCCCAAGGTTATGATTGATCTCGCGACGCTGACGGGCGCGATGATCGTGGCGCTGGGTCATGAATATGGCGGCATGTTTTCGAACGATGATGGCCTTGCCGCGCAACTCACGTCGGCAGCGGCGGCAGCAGGGGACCCCCTGTGGCGTCTTCCGCTGGGTGATGCCTATAACAAGCTGATCGACAGCCCGATTGCGGACATGAAAAACGTCGGCCCGCGCGAAGCCGGGTCGATTACGGCCGCGCAATTCCTGCTGCGCTTTGTCGATGACGGCGTGAAGTGGGCGCATCTCGACATTGCGGGCATGGTCTGGGCGAGTAAGCCTGGCGCTTTGTGGGATAAGGGCGCGACGGGTTATGGCGTCCGCCTGCTCGACCGTTTTGTGGCGGACAATTACGAGCGGTAGTTGCCAGCACGCGCGCCGGTGACTAAGGGCGCACTCATCCAATCAAACCAGCTCATGGAGACGACCAGTCATGGCCGCGACACGCACCTTTTCGATCATCAAGCCCGACGCCACCCGCCGCAACCTGACCGGCGCGGTCACCAAAATGCTTGAGGAAGCGGGCCTGCGCGTCATCGCATCAAAGCGTATCCACATGACGCGCGATCAGGCCGAAGGGTTTTACGCTGTCCACCGCGAACGCCCGTTCTTCGGTGAACTAGTCAACTTCATGATCAGCGGCCCGGTCGTCGTGCAAGTCCTCGAAGGCGAAAACGCGATGCAAGCCAACCGCAACATCATGGGCGCAACCAACCCCGCGAACGCCGAACCCGGCACGATCCGCAAGGAACTGGCCGAAAGCATCGAAGCCAATTCGGTGCACGGGTCGGACAGTGACGAAAACGCGGCAATCGAGATTGCTTATTTCTTTAAACCGGACGAAATTGTTGGGTAGCGACTATCGTTGTTTTCGACGATTACGCATTACTTCTTGAAAGCAACGAGCCAGCAAGACAGGCCAGCTAATTGCTGTAACGCCAGCAGTTCCTAGCAAAGTTGTGGTGAGTATAGTTGATCGTGAAATTATGTCAGATGCGTAGACGATAAGCCCGCAACACACTACGAATATGGCAAGTGCAAACAGCGCTGCTAGACCATATCGCTTTGCGGCGTTCATAATTCAAAGCTCCCATTGGCTAGTCAAAACTCCTCCGCCGCCCGCATAATTCCCGCCAGCTTCCTCGGCGCGACCGCGACCCAGCTTCGCCGCAACCATTCCGCGATGCCGTCCCAGTCGTTGTCGCCCAGGTCCAACCGGATGGCGATCCAGCCGTCGCCGAAATAGGCGGGGCGGTAATATCGGGTTTCGTCCTGTTCGATCAGCATCGCCTG
>JAYTWA010000112.1:0-10368 GCA_043743675.1 Sphingomonadales bacterium | reverse complement strand
CACCCTCACCAGCATTGTCGCGCCGCTGCTGCGCAACAATATCGATACGGACACGATCATACCCTCGCGCGAAATGACGTCGACCGGGCGCACGGGATTCGCCGACGGCCTGTTCGCGCCGTGGCGTTATATCGAGGGCCGCACGCCTGACCCGGACTTTGTGCTGAACCAGATGCCTGATGCGCAAATTCTGGCTGGTGGGACCAATTTCGGGTGCGGATCGAGCCGCGAACATGCTGTGTGGGCGCTCGCCGAATGGGGCATCAGGTGCATCATTGCGGAGAGTTTTGCACCAATTTTTTATAACAATTGCGTCCGCAACGGGCTGCTCCCGATTGCACTAGGTCGCCCCGTCTGGCGCGAAATTCTGGGGCAGAGCGTTACGATCAATCTGGTCGAACAACATGTCCAGGTCGGTGATCACTATCGCTTGTTCCACATCGACGACGAAGCCAAGATGATGCTGGTCGAAGGCTTGGACGCTATTGACTTAACACTGAAACACGCCCCCGCCATCGCCGCTTTCCACGTGCGTGACCGGGCGGCGCGTCCTTGGGTATATTTATGACCGGAATCCTCGTCTCCGAAGTCGGTCCGCGTGACGGGCTTCAATCCATCGACCGCATCATGCCACTCGACGCAAAGAAAGCATGGATCAAAGCTGAGGCCGAAGCGGGAGTCCGCGAGATTGAGGTTGGGAGTTTTGTCCCCGCAAGCCTCCTGCCACAAATGGCCGACACAGCGGAACTGGTAGCCTATGCGCGGACTATTCCGGGACTGAATGTCGTCGCGCTGGTCCCCAATGCAAAAGGCGCGGCACGCGCGATTGCGGCGGGCGTGCACGGTATGTCGATCCCGTTTTCAATGTCAGAAACGCACAGCTTGAAGAATGTCCGCAAATCGCATGTCGAGATGATCGCAGAAATCCGCACCATCGCCGGCATGGCGGGCAATGTGCATTTCGCGGTCAGCCTGTCGACGGCGTTCGGATGCACCATCGAAGGGCTGGTGAGCGAGGACCAAGTCGTGCGGCTGGCGGCGGCATCGGCGGCGGCGGGCGCGCAGGAATTCAGCCTTTCGGACACCACGGGATATGCTAATCCCGCCCAGGTGAAGCGGTTAGTTAAGGCCGTGCGTGCCGTGGTCGGTGATAAGCTGACAACACTTCATTTGCATAACACCCGCGGCCTTGGCCTTGCAAATGTGCTTGCCGGACTCGACGAAGGGATTACGACAATCGATGCGTCGCTCGGCGGGCTGGGTGGCTGCCCGTTTGCACCGGGCGCGTCAGGCAATATCGTGACCGAGGATCTGGTATTTATGTTGCAGGCGATGGGTTTCGAAACAGGCATTGATTTGGCCAAACTGTTGAAAGTCCGCGAGATTGTAGCAGCTGCCTTGCCGGACGAACCGCTTTATGGATTTACGCCTGATGCTGGTCTGCCACTAGGGTTTGCAGGTTGATCACGCTCATCGTTGCGCGGGCGGACAATGGCATCATTGGCAAAGACGGTGCGCTGCCGTGGCATATCCCCGCTGATCTTAAACGATTCAAAGTGCTGACCATGGGCAAATCGATGATCATGGGGCGCAAGACGTTCGAGAGCTTGCCCGGCATTCTTCCCGGACGCCGCCATATTGTCCTGACGCGCGGCGATTGGACGGCGCAGGCCGCCGAAGTTGCACATGATGTTGCGGGCGCACTGGCGCTGGCGGGGGATGATGCGTTTGTGATCGGAGGTGCAGAAATCTTTGCGCTGTTCGAGCCCCATGCCGACCGGTTCGAGCTGACGGAAGTGCATCATGATGCCAAAGGCGACACGCGGATGCCCGCGCCAGACGCGGCTGTTTGGGAAGAAACCGCCCGTGAAGATAATGATGGGTTTAGCTTCGTGACACTGGAACGTCGTCCCGATTTGACTGCGACCTGATGTGCCTGCTTTATCGTCTCGACACGCCGGCGGACGAAATTGCCCACTGGTTTCGTGCCGATCCTGGTGCTGATCCATGGCCCGGCGATTATGTCGCGCCGGGCAAATTCGCGCCTGTCGTCATCAGCGAAAAGGGCAAGCGGCGCATAGTTCCGCGCCAATGGGGCGTGCCGCCGCCACCAAAGGTCGAGCGGTCGATTTACAATGTCCGCAATCTCGAAAGCCCGTTCTGGATCGGCACATTGCGCCACACTGAATTCCGCTGCCTTGTCCCTGTTACCAGCTTCATGGAATGGGGCGGCGGCGCGGGGCGGAAAACCCAGCATTGGTTTACGATGCCCGCGGCACCCCTATTTGCGTTCGCCGGCATCTGGCGCGACAGCGAAGTGCCGAGCTTTGCGTTTTTGACGGTCGAGCCCAACCGGCTGGTCGAAGCAGTACATTCGAAATCCATGCCGTTCATCCTTCATGCCGAGGATCATGACCGCTGGCTGACCGCGGACTGGAAGGATGCGCACAAACTTGCCGCGCCGTTTCCCTCGCAATTGATGACTGCCGATCCGATGCCAACATTGCCGGGCGCGGCTCCTTTGCTATAGCCCCCACATGATACGCCTGAACGGGGGAGAGACGGTCGAAGGGCCTTTGCGGGGCAGCGTTGTCGCGCTTGGCAATTTCGATGGGTTTCATGCCGGACATCAGGCGGTCGTCGGGCGCGCGGTGGCATTAGCGAAGACACGCGGCGTTCCGGCAATTGTCGCCACGTTTGATCCGCACCCGATCCGTTATTTTCGGCCCGATGCGCCGCCGTTCCGCCTGACAACGCTCGACCAGCGCGAGCGGTTGTTTGCAGACGCAGGCGCGGACGCGATGCTGGTGTTTAATTTTAATGCTGAATTGGCAAATGTCACGGCGCGCGATTTCATCATCGATTGGCTGATCAACCGTGCGGGCGCAGCGGGTGTCGTCACGGGTGAGGATTTTACGTTTGGCAAAGCACGCGGCGGCAATACGCAAGTGCTTGCCGAGATTGGGGCCGCGAACGGCCTGATTGTTGAAACCGTTGGGCCAGTCGAGGAAGGCGGCGAGACTATTTCTTCAAGTCGTATCCGCGATGCACTTCAGGCGGGCGATTGCGATACGGCCACGCGATTGCTCACGCGTCCGTTTGCCATCGAAGGCATCGTTCAGCATGGCGATAAAAATGGTCGTCTGCTTGGGTATCCGACCGCGAATATCGACATGGGCAGCTACCTTCGCCCGCGTTATGGAATCTATGCGGTGCGCGGGCATCTGCCTGATGGCCGCATTCTGAACGGCGCGGCGAATCTTGGTATCCGCCCGCAATTCGATCCGCCCAAGGAACTGCTCGAGCCCTATTTTTTCGACTTCAGTGAAGACCTTTACGGGCAAGTGATCGAAGTCGAACTCCACGCATTCATCCGCGCCGAAGCCCGGTTCGACAGCCTCGACGCACTCACCGCACAGATGGAGCGCGATTGCGCCGAAGCGAAGGCTATCCTAAGCGCGCAGTGACATGACCGACGCAACAGACTACCGTAACACCGTCTTCCTGCCGAAGACCGATTTCCCCATGAAAGCCGGACTCCCCGCAAAGGAGCCGGGCATCCTCGCGAAGTGGCAGGCAGCGAACCTGTACGAAAAACTGCGCGAGAGCCGCAAAGGCCGCGAAAAGTTCATCCTCCACGATGGCCCGCCCTATGCCAATGGCGACATGCACATCGGCCATGCGCTGAACCACATCCTGAAGGACATGGTGGTGCGCACGCAAAGCCTGCTCGGCAAGGACGCGCCCTATGTGCCCGGCTGGGATTGCCACGGCCTGCCCATCGAATGGAAAGTCGAGGAGCAATATCGTAAGAAAAAGCTCAATAAGGACGAAGTGCCCCCGGCAGAATTCCGCGCCGAATGCCGTGCCTATGCGCAAGGCTGGGTCGATGTGCAGCGCGAACAGTTGAAGCGGCTGGGCATCAACGCCGACTGGGATCACCCCTATCTGACCATGGATTTCGCCGCCGAAGCGACGATTGTTTCGGAATTGATGAAGTTTGCGGAAAGCGGGCAACTCTATCGCGGGGCAAAACCCGTGATGTGGTCGCCCGTCGAAAAGACAGCCTTAGCGGAGGCCGAAGTCGAATATGAGGACATCGTCTCAACGCAGATCGATGTTGCGTTCGAGATTGTTTCGTCGCCGATCCCCGAGCTGGTTGGCGCGCAGGCGGTGATCTGGACAACGACCCCGTGGACGATCCCGGTCAACCAGGCGATCTCTTATGGGCCGGATGTTGACTACACCATCTTTGGTTTGGCGGATGGACGTAAAGTTCTCATTGCGTTTGAACTAAAATCAGAAGTTGAGAAGCGTCTCGGTCAACCGCTCCTATGGCTAAATGCTGACGGAGCGGACGATCTCGAAACGATCGTCGAGAAGATGGCCAAAGCCAAGATTAAAGGCTCCGACCTCGCCGGGACCATCGCCCGCCACCCGATGGCCAACCACCTCCGTCAGCCCGCACTTGATGCGGGCCTAGGCTTTTCTTCGGCGGACGGTGCCGAAGGTAGCCAAACCCCGCATCAAGTGCGGGGCGACGCGTGGGAGCGGATGGTGGCCTTCTACGAAAAACCCCGCCCATTCCTGCCCGGTGATTTCGTCACGACCGAACAGGGTACGGGCCTTGTCCATATGGCGCCTGATCATGGCGAGGATGATTTCGACCTGTGCAAGGCCAACGGAATCGAACCGGTGTTCGCGGTCGAGGGTGACGGGAAATACCGCGCCGACTGGGCATGGCTAGGCGGACAGGGCAGCGTCATCAACAAGACGTTCAATTCAAAAGAAGGGCCGATCCTTCAAGACTTGGCGGCGGCGGGCGCATTGTTGGCGTGCGGTGATTATCCTCACAGCTACCCGCATTCGTGGCGCTCCAAAGCCAAACTCATCTTCCGCGCAACGCCGCAATGGTTCATTCCCATGGGCGAGGCTGGCGGCCTGCGCGAAACCGCACTCCAAGCGATCAAAGACACCCGCTGGGTGCCCGAAAAGGGGCAGAACCGCATCACCGCAATGGTCGAGGGGCGGCCCGACTGGGTCATCAGCCGCCAGCGCGCGTGGGGCGTGCCGATCACGTTGTTCGTCGACCGCAAGACCGGGCAATATCTGAATGACCCCGCGGTCAACGCGCGCATTGTTGCCGCCGTCCGCGAACATGGCGTCGATGCGTGGACAGACGACGCGGCGCAGGGCTTCCTCGGCGATGCCTACAACGTCGCCGATTACGAACGCCAGACCGACATTCTCGATGTCTGGTTCGACAGCGGCTGCACCCACGCGTTCGTGCTGGAATCAGGCAAATGGCCCGAACTTGTGACAGGGCAGCAGGCCGATCTCTACCTCGAAGGCTCCGACCAGCATCGCGGCTGGTTCCAGTCCTCGCTCCTCGAAAGCTGCGGCACGCGCGGGCGAGCGCCATATAAAGCGGTGCTGACTCACGGATTCACGATGGACCAAAAGGGCATGAAAATGTCCAAGTCGCTGGGTAATACCATCAACCCGATCGACTTGATGCGGGACAGCGGTGCGGACATCATCCGGCTGTGGGCGCTGAGCGTGGATTTCACCGAAGATCACCGGATCGGCAAAGAGATATTGTCCGGCGTGTCGGATCAGTATCGCAAACTCCGCAACACATTCCGTTATTTGCTCGGCGCGCTGGAAGGGTTTGATGAGGCCGAACGCATCACGGACGTCGCAGCTATGCCCGAGTTGGAACGCTACATCCTGCACCTGCTTGCCGACATGGATGCGAAGCTGCGGGTGGCGGTCGATGATTTCGATTTTAACACCTACACGCGGCTGCTGAGTGACTTCTGCAACAACGACCTGAGCGCCTTCTATTTCGACATCCGCAAGGACAGCCTTTATTGCGATGCACCAACATCGGAAAAGCGCCGCGCATATCGCACCGTGCTCGACACCCTGTTCCACGCGCTGGTGCGATATGCCGCGCCGGTGCTGGTGTTCACGGCGGAGGAAGTGTGGGTCACGCGGTATCCGGACGCGGGGTCCGTGCATTTGCTGGAGTGGCCGGAGATCGAAGGTCAATTCGAGGGTTATTCGCTTGGTTCTCTCTGGGATAACGTCCGACAACTCCGGCGCAGTGTTACTGAAGCGATCGAACCACTTCGCCGCGACAAAATAGTCGGTTCCAGCCTAGAAGCAGAAGTTACCTTCCCGACTTATCTAGGTGGTTCGTTGGAGCAGGGCTTAGCGCGGATGGATCTTGCCGAGTTAACAATTACGTCGTCCGTGCGTTTGGTCGATACCGTTGATCCCGAGGGTGCCAGCGATCCGGTTCTGGTAGCCAAAACCACCCACCACAAATGTGGCCGGTGCTGGCGGCATCTCCCCGAAGTCGCTGAAGATGGCGCGTTGTGCGAGCGATGTGAGGCGGTGATGAATGGTTGAGCTGAGCCAATTCATCCCCGGAACGGGGAGGGGGACCACCGAAGAGTGGTGGAGGGGCAGTCACGCACGCCGTACGTCCGTGATCGGAACTGCCCCTCCGTCGCTGCGCGCCACCTCCCCGTTCCGGGAAGGATTTTGATGAATCCCCGCCTCACCGGCCTCATCATCGCGGCGCTTGTGTTCGCCGCGGACCAGCTTTCCAAATATATGGTCATGGTCCCATTGGACCTTAAAGCGCGCGGGCAGATTGAGATTTTTTCGTTTTTCAACCTGACATGGGTTGAAAATTACGGCGTTTCG
Source organism: Sphingomonadales bacterium (assembly GCA_043743675.1). Taxonomy (GTDB): domain Bacteria; phylum Pseudomonadota; class Alphaproteobacteria; order Sphingomonadales; family Sphingomonadaceae; genus Sphingomonas_O. The sequence goes on along the minus strand of JAYTWA010000112.1, from coordinate 3,651 downwards.
ATGGGTTTCCTGACGGCCGATACCGCGCTCGGCAAATGGCTTCTCATTGCGCTTACGGGCGCAATCTCGGTCGGCGTCCTTGTCTGGCTGTGGCGCGAAAAGAACCGGCAGGACGCGCTGGCGCTCGGCATGATTCTGGGCGGGGCGCTCGGCAATATTCTCGATCGCGCGCGGTTTGGGCATGTTGTTGACTTTGCCGATCTGCATTTTGGCAACATTCGTCCCTTTCTGGTGTTCAATGTCGCCGATGCAGCTATAACCATCGGGGTCGTGATTTTATTGACGCGCGCATTGTTGGTGCGCGAGAAACCGAAAGTGCCAAAGAAAGAGAATGCTGATGCGTAAAGCTGTTATTGCGGGTGCCTTGCTAACGCTGGCTGGTTCTGGGCTGGCGGGATGCGGCTCTTCGGGCGGGATTTTCAACCGCGCGCGGCCCAATGAATTTGCCGTGACACGCGCAGCGCCGCTGGTCGTGCCGCCCGATTTCGCGCTGACGCCGCCAGCACCTGGCACGGCACGCGCACAGGAAGCCGATTCGTCACAGGCCGCTCTGCAAGCCATGTTCGGAGGCCCCGCCCCGCGCAGTGCCGCCGAAAACGGCGCACTGAATCAGGCCGGTGCCGCCCGCGCCGCCACTGGTATTCGATCAAATGTTGGTGACCCGCAAACCAATGTTGCGGACAAAGGTGCCGTTACGCGCGATATTATTGCCGCGCCCGAAGGTGACGGACAGGATGCCCGGGCAACAACCCCCAAGTAAGGACTGAGGGGGTGACATTGGCCACCCCCTCCCCTCGCCCCCGAAGTTTTAGAAACTCACACCCAAAGTGGCGACAACGCCGCCTTTTGCCGCGTCTTTGGCTGATGGTGTGAAGAAGGTTGTATCGGTATCCACATATTGGACGCCAAAAGTCAGCGCCTTAAACGTCAGCGTCGCGCCAAGTGACCAATCGGTATATTCATTGCCGCGGCCCGTCGTCGCGAGCCAGCTTGGCCCGAAACTATGACCAATATGCGCCGTTAATCCCAACGGCGTGCTGGGTATGGCGGCCGAAAAATCACCCGCAATGTAAACGCTGTCTTGCGAACGCAGCAGGCCGGACGCGCCCTGATCAAGCGCCAGCGCCTTTTGCTTTGGCGCATAATTCACCGTCGCTTTGGCTGTGACCGGACCGATCGTTCCGGAAACCGCCGCATACGGTTCGATGAAGTTTGAGCTGGATATGTCACCAGCAAGCTTTGTTTTTGGATAAACATAATAGAGCGCACCAATGTCAAACGTCGCGCTGCCGACCGTTTTCTTGAAGCCGACAATCAAGTCGATTTCCTGGTGCGCCTGCGTCGATGCCGTCACATAATCATCGACTGATGAGCCCCAAATCGAGGCATAAAGCCCCGACTCGTGGCTGACGGTCAGCGACCCTTGCACCGCAAAATTTCTATCCGTTTGTGAAATGCCGCGGAAACGATAGTCCGAAACGACCGTCGCTGTACCATTGACTGTGACAGTAGGGGTTTCTTCGTCCGCAGCAAAAGCGGGCGTTGCTGCCGCCAAAGCGACAAGGCTGGCAACAGTGCCAAGGAACGTGCGCATATATATTCCCTTAAAAAGAATGCGTTACGTTCCGCCTGCGTCATACATCGCGTCCTCTAGGTGGAACAGGATTGCATCAACTCGCATAAAGTGCCGAAAAATGGTGCGCTGCACAACAAAAAACATGATGAAAGATATGATCGAACGACGACTGTTGCCTTCGTGCAACAATCTTACGTTCGCGTAAGGGCCTGCGAAAGGTCGTCGATCAGGTCGCGGACATCCTCGAGGCCTATGCTCAGGCGAATCACTGTGCCGCCGTTCCATTTTGTCGCGGTGCGGCATCGTGAAGGCTCGACAGGGACAGCCAAGCTCTCGTACCCGCCCCAGCTATAGCCGATGCCGAAATGGGTTAGCGCATCGACAAATTTATGCGGATCGCCCGTTGCGAGCGTGAAGCCGAACAGACCAGTTGATCCCGTGAAATCGCGTTTGAAAAGTTCGTGGCCGGGACAGTGAGGAAGGGCGGGGTGCAGCACTTGTGCGACCTGTGGCTGCGCGCGAAGCCATGTTGCAATCTCGAGCGCTGACTCCTGATGCTGGCGCAACCGAACGGCCAATGTCCGAAGCCCGCGCGTCGCGAGATAGGCATCATCGGGGCTGACACAGAAGCCCAGCACTTGCGCAGTATCGCGAAGCGCTTCCCATGTGGCGGCGGACGCAGTGACCGAACCGATCATCACATCCGAATGGCCGACAATATATTTGGTGCAGGCAAGGATCGACAGATCAACGCCCATCGCTGCTGTTGGCAGAAACAGCGGCGTCGCCCACGTATTATCAATCAGTGTGACCAGCCCGTGCTTTTTTGCAACCGCGACGATGGCGGGCACATCCTGCACTTCGAACGTGAGACTGCCGGGGCTTTCCATAAAAATCGCCCGCGTCGCAGGCGTAATCAGCGCTTCGATGCCTGCGCCGATCTGCGGATCATAATAAGTCGTCGAAACGCCGCGCTTGGTCAGATAATCATCGCACAGCCGCCGCGTTGGATCATAAGCGCTGTCGACCATCAACAGATGATCGCCGGGATGGAGCACGCTAAGCAACGCACCCGCCACGGCCGCCGCGCCCGATGGATAAAGCATCGTTCCCGCCGCCGACGGATCAAGCGCGGTCAGCGCTTCGGCCAATGCCCATTGCGTTGGCGTGCCCCGTCGTCCGTAAAACCAATTGCCATCAGCATTGGTTTTAATACCATTCTTCAGCGCAGCAACATCGTCGTAGAGAATAGTCGAGGCGCGCCAGACGGGCGGATTTACGACTTTTCCGTCGCCGGTCCATTCCTTGCGGCGACCGCCCTGAACAATAGTTGTCGCAGGGCATTTTTTATCGTTCACGCTTCTAAGCTCATCAGGCCCCAATGTCCTTTGGTGTGTCTTTGTCGGCACCCCATTCGGACCAGCTGCCGTCATAAACCGCGACTTTGTCATTGCCGAGCAAATGTGCGCCAAAGGCAATCGAGGTGGCGGTGATGCCCGACCCACAGGTCGCAGCAATGGGCGCATCAACATCGACACCAGCGTCGTTGAACGCGGCGCGCAACGCATCGCCAGTTTTCCAGGTGCCATCGGCGTTGAATAGGCCCGACATTGGCAGATTGCGGCTGCCCGGCATATGCCCTGGGTTTACGCCGAGGCGCGGTTCAGCTTCGCGCCCTTCAAAACGGCCGGCCCCACGCGCATCAACAATCTGTTCGGCTTTGCTGTCGAGCAGCGCCAACATTTGATCCTTGGAGCGGACGTGGCTGTTGTCCTTCCACACAGTAAAATGGCGGTGGCGGAGTGTTTCTTTTCCAGCCTTGGTTTCGTGTCCTTCGGCTTTCCATTTGGCAAGGCCACCATCAAGAATCGCTATCTGGTGCGCGCCAAACAGACGCAGCATCCACCAGGCGCGCGCAGCCGTCTTCACGTCGCTGTCATCATAGAGAACAATGCGGCTGCCATCACCAAGACCAAGCGACTGCATCCGGCTTGCAAATTTCTCGGCTTGCGGGAGCATCATCGGCAGGTCGCTGGTGGTATCCGCCAGCCCGCCAAGGTCCATGAAGACCGCGC
>JAYTWA010000111.1:0-4305 GCA_043743675.1 Sphingomonadales bacterium | reverse complement strand
GAAAACGCCGATTTCATCTGTGCCGCCAAAACGATTTTTGATCGCGCGGAGGATGCGATATTGGTGGCTGCGCTCGCCTTCAAAGCTGAGCACAGTGTCAACCATATGTTCGAGCACGCGCGGTCCTGCGATGCTGCCGTCCTTCGTGACATGACCGACAAGGACAACTGCGGATCCGCGCTCCTTGGCGAAGCGTATCAATTCGCCCGCTGATGCGCGGACTTGGCTGACCGTGCCAGGCGCGCCTTCGATCAGATCGGAATGCATCGTCTGGATCGAATCGATGACAAGGAGGTCGGGGGCTTTGGGAAACGTGGCAAGAATGTCTCTGACCGACGTGGCGGCAGCAAGCGCGACGGGGGCATTGCCGAGGCCGAGGCGTTGCGCACGCAGGCGAACTTGATCGGCAGCCTCTTCGCCCGAGACGTAAGCAACTGATTTGCCCGAAAGCGCGAGTTTGGCCGCAGCCTGAAGCAGCAACGTCGATTTACCAATGCCGGGATCGCCGCCAATAAGCGTCGCGGACCCTGCCACAAAACCACCGCCCAGCGCACGGTCCAGTTCGGCAATGCCACTTGGCATGCGGTCGGGCAGCCTGGTTTCACTGTCGAGTGGCACGAGCATAACAGCGCGACCGCCGTTCTGGAGATTATGCTTGGCTGAAAATGGCGTCACAACACCGCCCGCGTCTTCGATCAGCGTATTCCATTCAAGACAATCATCACACTGCCCCGCCCATTTCGATGCGACCGAACCGCAAGCTTGACAGACATAGCGTTTCTGGGAGCGGGCCATTTAGCTTTGGTTCAATCTTGGGAAAAGGATTGGATCACATGAAGGTGCATCATCGCCATAGCGGGCAAGGGCTTCGACGGGTGGAACCTCGTCAAGTTCGCGCGCACCAGTGTCAATGTTGAGGTCACGGAATTTGCGAGCTGTAACTAAAGTTCGCGTCTCAAAGCTGCTTACGAAGCTATTGTAATTGTTGACAGCACTGGTCAGTCCGCCGCCAACTTTGCGCAGGTCAGAGGCAGCTTTTGCAAGGCGATCATAAAGTTCTTTGCCTAGCTCGCCGATCTGCCGCGCTTCCTTGGCCACTTTCTCTTGTCGCCAGACGGCGGCCACGGTACGGGCAATTGCGATTAGGTTTGTCGGTGTGGCCAACAAAACCTTCTTTTCAAACGCGAAATCCCACAGGCTCGGGTCATGTTCGAGCGCGGCCGAAAGAAAATGTTCGCCGGGAACGAACATGATGACATAGTCGGGCGCGTCAACAAACTGGTTCCAATAGGCTTTGTTGCCTAACGAATTGACGTGCGCGCGCATTGAGGCTGTGTGGGCGGCCAACGCGATCTGTCGCTCGCCCTCATCGACCGCACCAAACGCATCTTGATAGGCATTGAGCGAGACTTTGGCGTCAATCACAAGCGATTGTCCGCCGGGCACGTTGATAATGACATCAGGGCGCAGACGCCCGCCGTCCGCGTCCGTGACATTCACCTCCGTCTGGAAGTCCACATGTTCGGACAGGCCACAGCTTTCGAGCACGTTCTTCAATTGCTGTTCACCCCAGCGACCGCGTGCTTTAGGGGCATTGCGCAGTGCGTTGACCAGTTTGGCTGCTTCGGAAGACACACGTTCGGTGCCGCTGCGCATTGATTCGATCTGGCCGGTCAGCAAACCAAAAGCATCACGCCGTTCGGCTTCGACCTTGGTCACGGTTTCTTCGTAGCGAGTGAGGCGTTCATGAACGGGCGCCAGCAATGCCTTCAACCCCTGTCCTGTTGTCGCTTCAGATTGTTTGAAGCGTTCGTCAGCGCGTTCGAGGAACTGACGCTGCGCCGATTCAAGGAGTTTTGCGCCAACTTCAGAAAATTGTGCCGACAAAGCCTCGCGCGCGGTAGCCATTTCGTCGAGTCGCGATTGAAACGCGGCTTCACGCGCATCGCTGCCGGCCCGATGTTCGGCGTGTGTGCGCAGTGCTTCGTCGCGTTCTTTGGTGACGGCATTCAGCATGGATCGGTGCAGTTCGGACTGATCAGCATGAACCCGCAACGCCGCAATCTGACGTCCGGCAAACAGCCAGGCAACCAGCGCACCTACGCTGACCGCGATGATCACGGCAATAATCAATTCTAATGTCATCATTGGAACATAGAACGAACAATTAACTTTATAAAGTGTGTATTTGCAGCGCAATCTTGGCGTTACACATCCCGCTTAGCCGCGATGCCAAGGTCATTGAGCTTTTTACGCAACGTGTTGCGGTTGATACCGAGAAGATCAGCAGCACGGAGTTGATTGCCGCGCACCGCATTGAGTGTAGCTTTGAGCAAAGGTTTTTCGACTTCGGCGAGGATGCGGTCATAAAGTCCAGCGGGCGGAAGATCGCCGCCAAACTGAACAAAATAACGGGTAAGATGCTGCTCAATCGCTTGGCCGAGTGTTTCGGAAGGTTCCAGCGAATGCGCGGCGTCGCCACCCAATTGCGCGGCAATAGCTTCGGCAGGAATGACAGGATCGCGTGCAATCGCAGCCAAACGCCGCATAAGATTTTCAAGCTCACGTACGTTTCCGGGCCAATTATGTTCGGCGAGGCGCGCGGTGCCTGAGTCGTTCAAACGCTTTCGGGGAAGCCCTTCAGCAGCAGCTTTATCGAGGAAATGCTGAGCGAGAAGCGCAATGTCGTCACGACGCTGGCGTAAGGGAGGCAGATTGATGGGCACAACATTGAGGCGGTAATATAGGTCTTCGCGAAATTGCCCATTTGCAATGAGTTCCGCGAGGTTTTTATGGGTTGCTGCGATGATGCGCACATCCACAGCAATGGTCCGCGTGCCGCCGACAAGCGTGAATTCACCAGATTGCAAAACACGGAGAAGACGGGTTTGCGCATCCATCGGCATGTCGCCGATTTCATCTAGGAAAAGCGTACCGCCGCTGGCCTGTTCAAATTTCCCGGCGCTGCGGGCAAGGGCCCCCGTAAACGCACCACGTTCGTGTCCGAAAAGTTCGGCCTCGATCAGTTCGCGCGGAATGGCCGCCATGTTGACAGCAATGAATGGTTTTGCCTTTCGCGGGCCAAGATCATGCAGCGCACGCGCAACAAGTTCTTTGCCCGTGCCCGATTCGCCGAGGATGAGGACAGTCAGGTCCGTCGCAACGACACGGGCAATCATGCGGTAGACGTCTTGCATCGCTGCCGAACGACCGATCAGGGGGAGGTCTGCATCTTCGGATGGTTCGGTATCAACTGTCTGGCCACTACGCGAGAGGCCATCGCGAACAGCGCGGCATAACTCATCAAGATCAAACGGTTTGGGGAGATATTCGAATGCACCTTGCTCCGTTGCGCGCACCGCCGTGGTCAACGTGTTCTGTGCAGAAAGGACAATGACCGGGAGGTCGGGGCGCTTTTTGAGAATGCTGGGCACAAGATCAAGACCGTTGCCGTCGGGGAGCATGACATCCGTGATCAAGACATCAGGCGCGAATTGTTCGAGCATTGACACTTGTTCGGCAACCGTTGCCGCCGTTCGGACATCGTGGCCGTCACGGCGCAGTGCTTCGGTGACGACCAGGCGGATCGAGGGATCGTCATCAACAAGGAGGATTTTGGCGCGTGTCATCTGGCCCTCGGTAGCAACAAGCGGAACACCGTGCGTTCGGGTTTGCCCTCACGCGCAAACTGGATGATGCCGCCATTGTCGCGGACCAGTTTGTCGACGAGAGCGAGGCCGAGACCGCGTCCCGATGATTTCGACGACACAAAGGGTTCGAAGAGATGATCGGCCAGCTCGGGCGGTGGGCCAGGGCCGTCATCAATGACACACAGTTCAATGGGGACCGACAAACGGCCGCCGTTTTCGCTCGGGATCGCGACGCCGTGGCGATAGGCCGTAGTCAGCGATACGGTGCCGCGCTTGCCCGACGGCACGGCTTCGGCGGCATTCTTCATCAGATTGAGAATGATCTGAATCATCGAATCGCGGTCAACAAGAACCGGCGGCAACGAGGGATCAAAGCTGTCGCGAATATCAATGCGTTCACCAAATCCCGATTCGGCGAGCGCACGGACATGATCGAGGATCGCGTAGATATTCTCGGCCGTGCGCGCGAGGGGGCGATCATCGGTAAACGCTTCCATCCGGTCGATCAACGTTGCGATACGGTCAACTTCGTCGCGGATGAGCTTGGTTAGCGCGTTGCCGTCATCACCAACCGCCTTGTCGAGCAGTTGCGCAGCGCCACGAATGCCGGAAAGTGGATTTTTGATCTCATGCGCCAACATTGCCGCCGCACCCG
>JAYTWA010000110.1:0-2052 GCA_043743675.1 Sphingomonadales bacterium | reverse complement strand
GCCAGCGCATGATCGGCGTCGGACGTTGCAGCAGCAGCGATGGTCCGGATGAAAAGGCTCTGGTTCGCCCAGTCGCCTTGTTGCCCCAACATTTCGACGACACGGACAATCTCGCGCTTGTTAAATGCATCACGTTCATTGGCAGAAATTTCGACCGTGCGGGTCGTAGCGGGAATGGCCAGTGGAAGATTAAGCCGTTCGGTCGCCAATTGACCGTAAAATTGGTCGAAATAAGCAGCGGCGCGCTGGTAAAATAATGCCGCTTCGTCGCGGCGGTTGGCGGCTTGTGCGGCACGACCCGCCCAATAAAGCCCTTTTGAAATTGTCTGCGGTAACCGCGCTGCGCGGGCGTATCTGTCAAACATGCCAATCGCTTCGGCGGGGCGGCCCAAGCGATTAAGCGCCGTTGTGCCCGCTAGCCATGTGAGGTTGGTATAGGTATCGCGCTCGCCGATGGGCCGGTCACGCACGGCCATTCCGGTCGGGTAAGCATCGTCCACTTGCCGTGCGATGTCATAGGCCTGTTGTGACTGCCCCTGCGCAGATGCGCCTTTGGCCGTAGCATAGAGCGTATCGAGCCATTTGGCGGGATCGAGCGGAGCCACCGATAATTGCCGAGGGGCAGATAGCAGCATTCGCGCCGTGCCTTCCTGTCCGGTCGTACGCAGCCACGTGATCCGGTCGGCGAACAGCCCGGTGTCGCCGCGCGCACGATCCGCTGCCATTGCTAGCTTTGATGCGGCATCGGGTGCTTTGGTCAGGAGCGCTAACCGCGTGCCATAGACGGGCTGGCGCACTGGCGAGGTCAAAGGCAGCTGGCGCGCAGCGATTGTCGTTGCGCGCTGCCAAAGCAGGCGGTCCATTCTGATGTCATGATCATCAGGGGCGAGCAGCGACCCAAAGCGCGACAACAATCGAACTTCGTCTTCGGAAGATAAGGCGCCACCGGTCCATGCCTGTCGCGCGGCTGCACGCGATGCATCGACTTGTCCGATGGCAGCATAAGCCTCTGCAAGTCGCAACGAGCTGCCCGGCGTCAATGGTGGATAGCGGGTGAAGAACGCAATCACTGTGGTCGGCGAAGTAATATCGGGTTGCAACGCGCGTTCAGCGCTTTTTCGCAAAGCGGCTTCATTGGGCCAGCCGGGATGCGCGATCAGAAAGTCTGTATAGGACGAAAAGGGTAGGGCATCGCTTTGGCGAATGGCATTCCACTGCGCGACCGCGAACGACAGGCCAGCACTGTTCGCCACCACAGCTGACCGTGTCGGTTGCGCGGCCAAAAGATCTTGTGCCGCGGCTGGCGCGGCAATGGTGAAGACGAGTCCGGCAAGCAATCGTGCTGTCATGCTGGACTTTTTGGGGCGGGCGTCCTTATCAGGCGCTGAACAAATGCTTCGCATGACCGCTATCTAGGGCGGACTATCAGCGAGGTGAAGGAGCAACAGCATGTTTTCCGGCTCGATTCCGGCACTGGTCACACCGTTTCGGGACGGTAACGTCGATGAAGCTGCGTTTCGTCGCCTTGTTGACTGGCAGATCGAGAGCGGATCATCGGCGCTCGTCCCGTGCGGAACGACCGGCGAAAGCGCGACACTTTCCTACGAAGAGCACTACCGCGTTATCGAGCTCTGTATCGAAGTTGCTGATGGCCGTGTGCCCGTAATTGCCGGGTGCGGGTCGAACGATACCGCGACGGCTGTGCGCCATATGGCTTTTTCAAAGACCGTCGGTGCCGCCGCGGCATTGGTCGTTGCTCCTTATTACAACCGTCCGAATCAGGACGGCATTTATGCGCATTATGCGCACCTTGCCGAAACCAGCGATCTGCCAATTATTGTTTATAATGTTCCCGGTCGCACGATCACTGACATACAGCCCGAAACATTGGCACGCCTCGCGAAAATCCCGAGCATCATTGGGATCAAGGACGCGAGTGGCATCGTGTCGCGCGTAACCGCGCATCGGCTTGGCTGTGGTCCTGATTTTCTGCAACTGTCGGGCAATGACGAAATGGCGCTCGGCTTCAATGCCAGCGGCGGGCAGGGGTGT
>JAYTWA010000109.1:0-3576 GCA_043743675.1 Sphingomonadales bacterium | reverse complement strand
TGCCAAAGCCAACCGCGATAAATTAAGCGGCGCCATCGCACATATCGGATCGCTCGAAATTGGCGCAAACCAGATGCTCGACATGATCGTGCACAGCGGTTTTTCTCCTAATGATCGCCATTTCGTCGACATTGCAATTTTAGCCACCCAAACAGTGACCAATGCCGTCGAAACTGCCGTTGCGAACAATGCGGTAACACTCAATGCTGTTTTCGATACTGATTACCGCCCCATCGAAGGGAGCAACCCGCAACAGTTCGAAAACAGCTTTTGTGTCATCGCCGACCAAATTGTTCAGCCATTGCTCGACGCGATTGTTGCGTCCGATTCGGGGATTACCGGTGCCGTAATCACTGACATGAATGGCTATCTGCCAACGCATATATCAGCACGGTCTCTCCCGCAGCGTCCCAATGATCCAGCCTGGAATGCCCTCAACAGTCGTAACAGATGCAACTTCATGGACGACGCCACCGCGCGCGCCGTTGCGTCGGATGCTGACTTCATGCTGACAACATATCGCCAGAATTTAGGGTCGAACGGATACCGCACGATCAAAAATGTCTTCGTCCCGCTTTATTTCACTGGCAAGCGCTGGGGCAATCTCGAAGTCGCTTACGCAATCGACAAATAGAGCGTTTCGCGGCATGGGTTCGCATGCTTGGGGGACCGCATGGATCAGGTAGAGACGAAACGGTTCCAAGCGATGCTCGACGTCGAGGCACCAGGAAGCAGTTTCGGGGCAAGGCTGAATCGCTGGCGTCTGAGGCGTGCAGCAATGCGCCACGCCACTGCATTCGCACCATTGCTGGCGGCCCCACCAACCACTACATTGGGTTTATTGGTTGATGATCGTCCTGAAACGCTGAGTTTCTTGCGCGCGCCGTATCTCTGTGCAGGTTGGTCGGTTGATGAACGGCTGAAGCATTTTGCAGTACACACCTTATCGCTCGCCGACTATCCGCCACTTGATTTTCGCGTTGCCCAGTCGGTCGAACTCATGCCTCTTCCCGAAATCGGCGATACAATCCATGTCATCATCGACAAGCCGATGTGGTTCTACCGCGAGGGGACGCTGGCCATAAACCTGTTCGACGGCAACACGCGATTGTTCACTTTGGTGTTCACGTTTGAGCCCATCGCGAACGGAGTCCGCGCGATGATCGGCGGGATACAGGGGCGTAATTTCGATGACGCGCTTGATCGCTACCGTGACTTAACCAAGGCCGCGCACGGCATCCGCCCGCGCGATTTGATCATCGAACTCTTCCGCCTCGTCTGCGCCCAGCTACAAGTGACCGAAATTTTTGCCATCGCTGACCGGGGTCGCCAGAATCGACATCCTTATTTTGGCAAAGACATTATGCGTGATCTTCCGTTAAATTACGACGCGATCTGGCAAGATCGGGGCGGCACTCCCGTAGACGAATGGTTTTATCGCCTACCCTTGCGGGGCGAACGCCGCGCCAACGCAGACATTCCGGCCAAAAAACGCAGCATGTATGGTCAGCGTTATGCAATGCTCGACGCGATTGAAATGCGGATGATCACGGCGTGGCAGGAAATGCTGCCAACGATCCGACGCGACGCGGATTAAGCCTTTGCTCCTTGTCGTCGGGCCATGAACGCGAGCTTTTCAAAGAGCATCACATCCTGTTCGTTTTTCAGAAGTGCGCCATGCAGTGGCGGAATCGCTTTGGTCGGATCACGCGATTGCAGCACGTCGAGCGGCATATCTTCTGCGAGCAGCAATTTCAGCCAGTCGAGCAACTCACTCGTCGACGGCTTCTTTTTCAACCCCGGCACGTCGCGGACATCATAGAAAACATCCATCGCCTTGTTAACAAGGATCTTCTGGATGCCCGGAAAATGGACGTCGACAATGGCCTGCATCGTGTCGCGATCAGGAAATTTGATGTAATGAAAGAAACAACGGCGCAGAAATGCGTCGGGCAATTCTTTTTCATTGTTCGACGTAATGATGACAATCGGACGTTCTTTCGCAGCGATAGTTTCATGCGTTTCATAAACGTCGAACGACATGCGGTCGAGTTCTTGCAAAAGGTCGTTTGGAAACTCGATGTCAGCTTTGTCTATTTCATCGATCAACAGGACGGGCAGCACGGGTGACGTAAACGCCTCCCACAGCTTCCCCTTGCGTATATAGTTCGAAATGTCGTGGACACGTTCGTCGCCCAATTGACCATCGCGCAAACGCGCCACCGCATCATATTCATAAAGTCCCTGATGTGCCTTCGTCGTCGATTTAACATGCCATTCGATCAGTGGCGCGCCCATCGCCTTGGCAATTTCATGTGCAAGAACAGTCTTGCCTGTGCCAGGTTCACCCTTGACCAATAATGGACGGCGCAACGTCACAGCCGCATTAACCGCGACCTTCAAGTCATCGGTTGCAACATAGTCGGATGTGCCTTTGAACTTCATGAGCGCTGCCTTTGACGTTTACGTCAAGTGCGTTAGGCGAGCGGGTTGCTGAAGGGCAAGCCTTTAATAATCGCTTCGGGCTACCGCACGGGCTTCAAGCAAATCCCACAGGCCGCGGTGCTGCGCGACAATCTGTTGGGCACCAAAGAGCATTGCACGATCTTCGGCTGCCGAGTTTTCTGCCGTGCGGATAACCGATGCCAGCACGGCTGCATTGGGCAAATCTGAACGGTCGATTTCAAGTGACAAACGTCGTGCCGCATTTTCCAGAACAGGACGCACCGCCGCCCAATCAGCAATCAGGGCAAGCGCCGCACCAAGCGCACAGCCGGTTCGTTCCGATTGAGCCAGCATATCGACGGCATGATGCTGCGCAAGGACAGCTGTTTCAGTGTCTGCCTGTCCCGGCGTGCTTGGCAACGGGCCCACGGCAACGACCAGTTTGGTCAGCAACGCACGTTCATTCGCAAAGGCATCTGCTGCATCACTCAAAAAAGCGCGCGTTTCTGGTTTGGCCGCACGCTGAATCGCGTGATCGATGACGCCCGGATGACGCCCGTGGAGTAAGCAAAGCAAATGAACGATGTCTGCAACATTGCGAGCAGCCTCGGGACCTTGCGTCAACACATCCGACGTCGGATGGCGGTGCGATGCGCTGCCCTCTGCACGCACGAGCGCCAGAAGCGCGTCGGCGGTATCGCGGGCTGTTCCCGTTGCTAATGCCTGTCCGTTCATGCCGGTCCTTAAATACTCACAAAACGCGTGCAATTCGCTCTTGTCGGCCATTGGGATAACAAAAGCGCGTAAAGACGTGGTGTATACGGCGTTAGGGAAATATCAGGACTTTAGTAGCGCAGGTAACGGCGTCTCGTTTCAATCCAAGCCGCCTCGTCGGGCATGGTCAGGGCATCGAGGTCGTCGGGCACTGCCGATGGGTTATCGACCCACTCGCGCAACGCGGGGACGCCATTGATGACGTCGATGGCCAGCTTCCCGAACGCATATTCATAGGGGAAGTCCCGCCATAACTCATAATCAGGATAAAGATTGCGGATCGCTTTGAACACCATCGCCTGAAGCCGCCACGGTTTGAACGCGGCATGATAATAAAACGCGCCCTCGGCATGAATG